>JAUXFR010000003.1 GCA_030622805.1 Anaerolineae bacterium
CATTCCAACAAACCCACGCTCTCCCGCAGTACCTGACCCGTATTTGTCACACTTCCGACCCGCAAAGCGTTCCGGCGTCTCAGTTCAATTGGGTCGATCGCCAGTTTTTCAGCCAGCGTATCCATCATACTCTCAATTGCGAACGCTGACTGCGTAACACCAAAGCCACGAAAAGCTCCTGCTGGGGGATTATTCGTGTACATGGCATAGCAATCTGCGCGAGCATGCGGTACCTGGTAAGGTCCAGACGAATGGGTCGTAGCGCGGGTCATCACCTTCTCACTAAGCGAGGCATAAGCGCCCGAGTCGCCATATAGTTCAGTCTCCACAGCAGTTATTCGACCATCAGTTCTTGCGCCAACCTTAACTCTGATCTGAGTTGCATGCCGTTTTGGATGCACCAGCAGGCTCTCGTGCCGGTCGAACAGCAGTTTCACTGGTTGACCTGACGCTTGCGCCAACAAAGCTGCATGAATCTGTCCAGCGATATCCTCCTTTCCACCAAAGCCTCCACCCATTAATTGACCGATCACCCGCACGCGTTCTTCAGACCATCCGAGTGCATTTGCGACCTGGTTGCGGTCAGCATAAGGAATCTGCGAGCCAACATAGATTTCCATGCGACCGTCCGCAGTGGGTCGCGCAATACTACATTCTGGTTCAAGGAAAGCGTGTTCTGTGATAACAGTGTGGTATGTATGTTCAAGAACGATATCCGCTTCGGCAAATCCATGCTCAATATCCCCTTTGCGAACTTTGATATGCTTCAGCAAATTACCATCCGGATGCAGTGACGGTGTATCTACCTTACGAGCCTGTACCGGATCACTGATTATATTCAGCGGATCGTAAACAACCTCAATCATATCAACCGCCTGGCTGGCAATTTCCTTGGATTCAGCAGCGACAATAGCAACCGCGTCGCCCACATAACGCACACGTTCTCCAACACCAACCAGAATCGGCCAATCCGGGATCACCAAACCGTGATATTTTTCACCGGGGATATCTTCTGCTGTCAACACTACTAGAACTCCCGTCAGAGCTTTTGCCCGGGTTGTATCAATATGTTCAACGAATGCATGGGGGACTCCAGACCGTTTGACCCGAGCATAGAGCATCCCTTCAAATTGCAGATCATCGGTAAACTTTGCTTCACCGGTGACTTTCCCCACTGCATCTGGTCGCGGCTGCAAACTGCCAATAACTTCCAGCGGCTCTTCACTCTCAGAAATATCAACGGAAGGTAAATGATCACCGGTCCGCATTGTTAATGCAGCTGCTTTAATTGCATTGATAATTGTCGGATACCCTGCGCAGCGACAGAGGGTGTCTTTCAGCGCATGGCGGATTTGCCCCTCCTCCGGGTCGGGTTCGGTTTGCAGCAGTGCATATGCGGTCATCAACTGCCCAGGGATGCAGAATCCACACTGGACTGCTCCGTAGTCAATAAACGCCCGCTGCAGTGGATGCAGTTTGAACCTCTGTTCACTATCAACAGCCAGATTTGGCTTCCAATCATCCGATGTTCGGGAGGCAAGCCCTTCGATTGTCAAAATCTGCTTTCCGTCCGCCCGCGCTGCCGGGTATATGCAGGACAATTGAGGCTTCCCACCTACCAGAACTGTACAGGCACCACATTCAGCTTCGTTGCAGCCAATCTTTGTACCAGTCAATCCAAGCTGCTCGCGCAACAGGTCTGACAGCATTTCACCTGGCTTTTCCGCAATCGCCATCAGTTTACCATTGACGATCAATTCCATCTGCGAAATCTCTTTTTCACTCCTGATGTGATCTTTCCCAGGCAGTCTTAAGTGTGTCTTCCAGCAATACCTTAGCTACATGGCGGCGATAATCACTCGTTGCCCTGTGCCGGCTGGTCCGCAAACTTGCCTCAGAAATTAATATGTCCATTGCCCGGGTTATCCCAGCGTCATCCATTTTCCTCCCACGCAAGAAATCTTCTGTCTTTTTTGCACGGAAAGGTTTAGGACCTCCCGGACCAACCGCTATCCGGACGTCACTAATAATATCGTCCGCTCGTCTGAGCCATACGCCCATGTTTAGAATTGCTATTGCAACACCCTGTGGTCGCATGATCCGGCGAAACGCAGATCCATCAGAATCTCCCGCTAACGGCAAATGGAAGCCGATCAGCAATTCATTTTGAGGGTGCAAAGCAGAACGTCCAGGACCCAGGAACAACTCTTGAAGTTCCATGACGTGAGTATGTTTAAGATCAACAACTTCAGCCCCGGCATTCAAGGCCAGTAAAGCGATCGTGCCATCAGCGGCGGGCAAAGCATGAGCCACATTTCCACCCAAGGTAGCCGTGTTGCGTATCTGTGGTCCACCAATAAGACCGCACGCCTCTTGAAGTGCCCTGGCGTGCTCATATATGATCGACGATGCCGTAATACGCTGCAGGGGAATCGCAGCACCGATGAATATGCCTGGCTTTCGGACTTCCAGGCAGGACAATTCGGGAATCAGTATTATATCTACTAAAGAGTGGACAGGCGCGTGCCGTCCCTGCTGCAGGTCAAGCAGCAGGTCTGTACCACCAGCAATCACCCTGGCGGAGCCAGGTGCAGTTGCGAGCGTTTGCAAAGCATCATGGATGCTGGTTGCGAGATGATATTCTTCCCAGAGGTTCATGGATCGGCGCCGATTCCAGACGTCAATTATTGGACGGGGGCTCTTTTCGACGGGGGCTTACCCACCCGACGCCGCCACAGGTCCCACCTGCGACGACCACCGATCCAGTTAACCTATTCTAACATATAAACAGATACCATCAGGTCTTATGGCGAATCCATCAGCCAACCAGGATATCCAAGGAATGAAGATTAACTTCGGCTTTTTTCTATCAACCAATTTGATATAATAGCCTACTGTACGAACCAAGGAAATTAATTATTTATACAGGAGACAAAGAATGGGTGACCAACTCAACCAAGCATTAAACTACGCCAGCGAAAACCGAGAGAAAATACTCGACGAATTGATCGAATTTGTACAAATCCCTTCAATATCCACCGACCCGGAGGCTGTACAAGAAATCCAACAGGCAGCAGGTTGGGTGGCAAATCAGCTTAAATCATTGGGAATGGACAACGTCCAGGTTATACCTACTGACCGGCATCCCGTTGTTTTTGGGGAATCGCTGAGAGCCGGTAAAGACAAGCCCACCGCTCTTATATACGGACACTACGATGTACAACCAGCAGATCCAATAGAATTATGGGAAAGCCCACCATTTGAAGCCACACAACGAGGGGAAAACCTGTATGGGCGCGGCGCTTCGGATATGAAGGGGCAGGTAGTGATCAGCCTAAAAGCAGTTGAAGCCCTGGTTAATTGTGGGGAGCTGCCCATCAACGTCAAGTTTATCATCGAGGGGGAAGAAGAGATTGGCTCCCCAAACCTGAGCGACTTCATTGCAAACCATAAAGACCTGCTGGCTTGTGATTTTGCCATCAACCCAGACACCGGCATTATCGCGCCGGATATACCAACGATTACGTACGGTCTGCGCGGGCTGGCGTACTTTGAAATCAGATTATATGGTCCCGATCACGATTTGCATTCCGGGATCTACGGCGGTGTAGTACACAACCCTGCTCAGGTGTTATGCGAGCTGATCGCCGGCATGCATGATAGGGAGGGTCGAGTGACGCTTCCTGGTTATTATGATAGTGTTCGCTCACTGAGTGAAGATGAGCGTGCTGAACTGGCACGGCTGCCCATGGACGAAGAATTCTACCTGAAGCAGACCGGTGTTCCAGAGCTGTATGGTGAAGCGGGGTACTCGCCCGTCGAGCGTACTGGCGTTCGTCCTACACTGGAAGTCAACGGCTTACTCTCAGGTTTTACAGGAGAGGGGTCAAAAACTGTTATCCCCGCGTATGCAATGGCGAAAATTTCCATGCGTCTGGTACCGGATCAAGATCCAAAACAGGTTCACGACCAGCTAGAGCATTATTTGGATACCAACGTACCGGACACCGTAAAATGGGAATTGATCGATCATGCAGGCGCTTCTGCATCTCTCACTGACCGCAATCTACCCGAAGTACTTGCCTTGAGTGAAGCGATGGAAGACACCTGGGGAATACGTCCAGTGTACAAGCGTGAAGGTGGAACAGTCCCCGTAGTCGCACAATTTCGTGACATATTGGGTATTGATACTGTGTCAACCGGATTCGGTCTGCCGGACGACAATCTGCACGCTCCAAACGAGAAAATTCACCTGCCAACTTTCTATAACGGTCTTGAAACCTTTATCCGTTATCTATACATCCTCGGAAATTCATAACGAGAGTAGATAGGAACAAGACAAGACAGACGATTTTCATACATATTGGATTCTGATATCTGAGTTCTATTAACAATTCATGATTATTGTACCAATTGTATAAACTATCTAATATAATAGACATTAATAATCAAATCAGAGTCAACATTACACGGGTTAACACTTCGTTAGTCCAACTAAAGAATCAAAATTATGAGTCAAGAAATTACAACTTACGGTGGTCAGGCAGTAATTGAAGGTGTGATGATGCGGGGTTCAAAAAACGTCGCAATCGCTATGCGGGCTCCAGATCAAGAAATCGTCATTCACACCGAATCCCTTTCCGGGATATACAAGAGCCGCTTGATCAAGGTACCATTCCTACGAGGACTTATCGCTTTATGGGACGCCCTGGGTCTCGGGACGCGTGCTCTGACCATCTCCGCCAACACCCAAACTGGTGAAGATGAAGAAATAGGCGGTCCCGCACTGTACATCACCCTCGGGATTTCCCTGGCATTTGGAGTCGGCTTGTTCTTCCTTGCACCCGCTTTGGTTGGCTATCTGACAGAAGTGTTGCTCAACACCGAAAGCGCTGCCTGGTGGGGGAACCTGGTTGAGGGCATAATCCGCTTATTGCTCCTGGTCGGATACATATGGCTGATCGGCAGGCTTCCCGACATCCAGCGCGTCTTTGCATATCATGGCGCTGAGCACAAGACGATCAACGCTTATGAAGCAAATGCTGAGCTCACACCCCAAATCGTCGCGCAACACTCGATCGAACACCCGCGTTGTGGTACTGCATTTCTGCTGACATTGGTCGTATTCTCAGTGCTTTTCTTCAGCTTGCTGGGACCCTTGCCGATAGGTTGGCGGCTGGTCAGCCGCATTTTATTCATCCCATTTCTCGCCGGTGTAGCGTACGAATACATCCGGTGGACCGCCAGACACATGGATTCACCAATTGTCAGGTTGCTGGTTAAACCCAACCTAGCTTTGCAGCATCTAACCACACGCGAACCAGATCTTTCAATGCTGGAGGTCGGTATTGCTGCGTTTAAGGCAATGCGCGCTGAAGAATCAACAGATCAGTACGATGAATCCCTCGTGAGCTTATAGCCAGGAAAAAACTGGCAAATTAAACAACAGCATTTTACTCCCATCTACGTATGATGAAAATCCGCAAATTGTTTAAGGTTGTTAAACAAGCAAATGTTATTGCGGTTATCATTATCCTGGCACTGTTATATTCAAGCTGCGGGAAAAACACTACCGAACCCACAACTTCAGAGCCTCCTGAACCCACCCATATCCCAACCGCCACAGATATCCCCCTTGCTGACCTCACTATTAAATCCATAGATATGGAGATCAGAAATGGGGAGATATGTGAAGACCTGCTCAGCCGCATGGAGGTTATCATAGAAGTCCTGAATCAGGGTCAGGCGAAAACAGGTCCTTTTGCAGTGAAAGTTAACGACAGGTCGCATTACGTAATTGGCGGTCTGGATACCGGCGAAACTATTCAACTGCGTCTCCCAGGAGTTAATGAACATACAATAATCCTGGTAGATTCAAGCGACATAGTTCCTGAAAGCTATGAAGACAATAACCAGATAACCCAACAATTTGTTATTCCAACTCTGCCTGCTAATTGTTTAATTGAACTGACTCCTGCCGCTGAGATTATGAACCCTTTTGCGACCCTCGATGGTCATGATGGGAAAGTATGGTGTGTTAGGTTCTCACCAAGTGGGAATATCCTGGCTTCCGGCTCTGTTGATAACACATTGCGCCTGTGGTTGGTGGAAGAAACAATCCTGCTACGCACAATGTACGGGCACCCATTTCCCATAACTTCATTGGATTTCTCACCGGATGGAGCGAATATTGCGACAGGTTCAAGCGACGGATTGATCCGCATCTGGCGCATATCAGACGGACGATTAATAAAAACCCTGGTGGGTCATGCCGGTTGGATCAATGACCTTGAATACTCGCCTGACGGCAAAAGACTCGCTTCCGTTGCTGAAGATTTTACAGTTCGTATATGGCGAGTCAATGATGGCAAGCTGATGTATATTATTGACGAAGGCATGTCAATGATTCACGGATTAAGCTTTTCGCCAGATAGCAGTATGATCGCCTGGGCTGAAAATAATGGCATGATCAGAATCTGGCACGTAAATGATAAAAAATGGATAAATAATTTGTCAGGTCAAGTGGCTGCCTACAGCGTCTCTTTTTCGCCCGATGGCAACATGCTGGCAGCTGGCTATCGCGACGGCATTGTCAGGCTATGGCAGATAACCGACAGTGAAGTCACTGCTCAACTACATGGACATGGTGATAGTGTTTCCGCCCTGGCATTCTCACCGGACGGCAAATGGCTCGTATCCGGGTCGCATGATTCAACACTTCAACTGTGGCAGGTCATCTCTGATGATGTGGACTATCCAGTCAAAAGACTCGTCATGCAGGCTCACGATGGTCCGGTGAACAGTGTGAGTTTCTCTCCTGATGGAAAATTGATCGCATCCGGATCAGACGATGCCACTATCATGCTCTGGTCCGTCCCAGAGAATTAGTGTCTCCCCTCCCCAAAAAATTATATGCCACGTAAAATATTTATTCCCATAATATTCTTAGTTATTATTTGCAGCGTTTGCTTTGTAGCGGGAGCAGTGGCGTTCTGGCCTAGTCTGCGCCCGCAACCACCCGAGAAAAACGAGACCATATTTCAGGGCATCACCTACATAAGAGACGTGAGGCAATCCCCACGCCCTATGGTGGTTCATATAATGATCGTAGACATCAAACAGAAAGGGATTTCATTTCTGGTCACCCCTGGTGACCCTGATGCAGACCTCTCTCTCAAAGCGCGCACAACATCACAATTTTTGGAAGATTTTAACTTGCAGGTAGCTGTCAACGGGGATGGCTTTTCGCCCTGGTATGACAACAGTATATTAGATTATTACCCCCACCCCGGTGATCCGGTTGAACCCCTTGGATTCGCCGCTTCCAAGGGAATTGTATACTCCCAGAACACTGATGCGGAGCCCGTTTTATATATTACGCGCACAAACCGGGCAGAATTTAATAATCCGCCAGGCAAGATCTACAATGCCATCTCTGGAAATGTCATGCTGGTTGATAAAGGTAAAGCACGCTCGCTATTAGATGAAAGTCCCCAACCACGCACCGCCATCGGTCTGAATAAAAATGGTCGCTACCTGATCGTCGTTGTCGTCGACGGACGTATACCAGGTTACAGTGAAGGCGCCACATTGGCAGAGCTGTCCCAGATACTGATCGATTTTGGTGCGTACTCTGCCATGAACCTGGACGGGGGAGGATCATCTACGTTGGTAAAAGAAGGCGCGTATGGTACATCGTCACTGCTCAACACGCCTGTGCAAAACCGAATCCCCAACCGACAGCGTGCTGTTGGCAACCACCTGGGCATATTCGCGAAACCAGTCGATAATTAAGTTTATATTCATTCACCCATCAATTGCACAATCAGCTCCCTGCGACGGGAACGATTATCAAAATCCACGTATAAAATCTGCTGCCAGGTTCCTAAAGTCAATCGGCGATCAACAAATGGTACCGTAAAAGAAGCCTCCAGCAGCGCAGCACGCACGTGGCTGTGACCGTTACCATCTCCCCATCTTGCATTGTGTGCATAATGACGGTTCTCTGGGATGATTTCATCGAACAGGCGTCGAAAGTCATTCAAACAGCCCGACTCGTACTCGATCGTTGTCAACCCGCTCGTTGATGATGGGCAGAAAATCGTCACAATACCACTTTCCAAACCCGATTCCTGCACCCTGTTTCTCACCTGGTCGGTTATATCCAGCATATCCGCATTTCCCTTGGTTGATAGACTGATCGTCTTTGTTATTACAGCCATCATCATATTACTCCTCTCATAGCATTGATCTTCGTACAGATAAAATTAAGTATAACCGAGCAGCAGGATTAGATCACGTTGACTCGCCAATTCGCTCACGGTAGAATCATAGCCCTAGTAGAGGTAAACATGCCTGTAATATTGATACTGCGAGAAAAAGAATACGAAGTTAACCACGGCATGACCCTGCGTGATACACTCAATAAAATTGATGTACAGCCAGAAGCTGTGCTGGCTGTCCACCAGGATCAGTTGATCACCGATGAGGAAATCTTAATAGATGGCGCAGTGATCAAACTAATTGCCGTTATCTCTGGAGGATAAGCATAACTCGCGAGTAATAACATATTTATCAAATAGCAGTCCAAAGTTGGAATATTTCTATGAAGTGTCGTAAATGCGGTGGAAAAGCTGTGATCAACATGCGGCAGCACAAGCTCTCTCTCTGCACTGAGCATTATCTTGATTGGATACCCGAACAAACTGAGCGATTCATCACAAAGTATCGCATGTTTTCTCCCCAGGATCGCATCCTTGTAGCCGTATCTGGTGGCAAGGATTCCCTGTCATTATGGGACATCCTGACGCAGTTGGGATACCAGGCTGACGGTCTGTATATCGGATTAGGCATAGACGGGGGAAATGGATATTCAGACCTTTCACAACATCTCTCCGAGCAATTTGCCGAGTCGAGAGGGCTGAGCCTGCACGTTGTGAGTGTGCCAGAAGAATTTGGGGCGACAATTCCTGAAATGTCGACACGCACCTTACGTGGTAAGGGCAAACCCTGCTCAGTTTGTGGTTTGACAAAACGCCACATCATGAACCGTATGGCTGTAGAAAGCAGTTACGATGTGCTTGCGACTGGTCATAACCTCGATGATGAAGCTGCCGTGCTGTTCGGTAATACAATTAACTGGCAGACAGGTTTTCTCGCTCGACAGAGTCCGGTCTTAGAGGCCCATCATCCAGGATTAATGCGCAAAGTGAAGCCGCTTTGTCGTTTTTACGAACGAGAAATGGCAGCTTACGCGATTTTACAAAAAATTGAATATGTCTATGAAGAGTGCCCTTACGCTATTGGCTCAAAGTCAATTTATTATAAGGAACTGCTCAACCAGTTGGAAGCAGAAAGACCCGGTGCAAAACTGAGCTTTTACTTATCATTTTTAAAGGCGAAAGACGAAGGACTATTTGCGTCAAAGAGTACTCAGGACCGAACAAGCCTGAACACCTGCCATAACTGCGGTCAACCCACCACTGCACCTGGCGAATGTGCATTCTGCCGTATGATCACTGCGATTAACCGATGAGCAAGAAACCCACCGTAGGCAAGGCTCCGAAGGGAACCAACCATACACAGAAAGTTGTTACGATTTCACAGATAGGAATTATCATCGTAGCGGCTTACATTGGCGCCCAGATGCTAGCCGATATCGCCAGTTTAAAAATCGGTATCGTGTTCGCGCTGGCAGTGGATATGGGGACATTCATCTATCCAATTACTTTCACACTTCGAGATGTTGTACATAAAGTGCTCGGCAAACGCAACGCACAAACCCTGATCATTACAGCCGGTGTGATCAATCTGTTCATGGCAGCTTATCTGAGTTGGGTTGCAAGCGTTCCCAGCGATCCAGCCTGGGGATTAGGAGAAGACTTCAGCGCCATCCTGGGTCCAGTCTGGCGTATTGTGGTCGCCTCAATCGCCGCGGAAGTGATCAGCGAACTGATCGACACAGAAATTTATCAGTGGTATGTATCGCGATTTGGTACTCGACACCAGTGGGCGCGCGTTGTTTCAAGCAACGCAGTCAGCATCCCCATCGACAGCTTGATATTCTCTATTGGAGCGTTTGGATGGATACTGCCTTGGAGCGTAGTCTGGCAGATATTCGCTTTCAACCTGCTGGTCAAGTACCTCGTATCACTGCTGAGTATTCCCCTGATCTATCTGGTTCCAGAAAGAAAGGACACGAACATTACCACACCTTAAACGATATTGTTTCGTTATGCCAGCTCCAAATACCTCTCCAACTCCCAGTCCGTAACCCTTGTGCGATACTCCTCAATTTCCGCCCACTTCGCGCGATGAAAAGCCTGATAAATCTCATCACCGAGCGCTCGACGCAATACAGAATCACTCTCTAACTCGCGCAGCGCATCCGTTAAAGAACCCGGTAGCGCTTCAATGTTCTGCTCTACGCGCTCTTCTTCCGAAAGTTGATATACATTCAGATTATTCAACGGGGCGGGACACGATAGTTCGTTTTCGATCCCACCAAGCGCGGCAGCCAGCATCACGGTGAAAGCCAGATACGGATTGCTCGAAGGATCTGGGAATCGCAGCTCCGCACGCACCGATTTCTCCCGTCCCGCTGAGTAGTAGGGGATGCGGATCAAAGCGGAGCGATTGAGTTGTGCCCAACCAATATACACTGGCGCTTCATAACCCGGCACCAGACGTTTGTAAGAATTGATGGTTGGAGCCACAACCGCAGCCAATGCACGCGCATGCTTGAGCTGACCAGCGATAAATCCATAAGCCAGTTTTGAAAGCCGGAAATCATCGACCGGATCAAAGAACAGGCTATCACCCAACCCATTGAAAAGCGATTGGTGACAGTGCATACCAGAACCATTGATTCCATAGATAGGTTTTGGCATAAACGATGCCACCAAATCGTGCTGGGCTGCGATCGCTTTGACCGTGTATTTCATCGTAATCACATTATCAGCAGCTTGCAACGCATCAGCAAAATGGAAGTCAATCTCGTGCTGTCCGAGTGCCACTTCATGATGTCCCATCTCGATCTCCAAACCCATCTGTCGTAAAGCGTCCATCAGCTCTGTCCGCACACGAACAGCTTCATCATTAGCTGAGAAATCAAAATAGCCACCAACATCGTGCGGAACCGGATGAATACTTTGCGGACCATTGCGCTTGAATAAGAAGAACTCTGGTTCCGGTCCAACATTATAAACCCAGCCCCTTTTTTTTATTTTCGACAGCATGCTTTTCAAAGTGCTACGTGGATCGCCCGGGAATGGATTGCCATCCGGTAGATAAATATCGCAAAAAACTCGCCCGCGCCGCGCTTCTTGCGGACTCCATGGGAGTACTGCATAAGTTTGAGTATCGATCACCAGGCGCATGTCGCTTTCCTGAATGCGGGCGAATCCCTCAACCGAAGAGCCATCAAACCAGATCCCATCCTCCATTGCAACGTGAACGCGGTGTGCTGGAATATCCACACTCTTAACCGTCCCTGTCACATCGCTGAACTGCAGAGACAGGAACTTCACATTGTCTTCTTCTATCCGTGTTATCAGATCAGTACCCGCCATCTTTCACTCCTTGGTCTAATTCTTAGAATCTAAAAAGCTCTGCTACTTCAGCGGTCATTTCAACTCATAAACAGACAACTGCACTCTAATTATCCTAGAACGGCTAATTTTATCATCTTTTCATTTATCATTCATCCAATAGTTGATTATCTTGGTAGAATCATCTAGAATATAAAAACTCATTTATCGGGGGAGTGGTTGGGTCCCGGTGGGCTCCCCGGTCTTCAAAACCGGTGGCGGGTCGCGTTGCGAGCCGCGGTGGGTTCGACTCCCATCCACTCCCGCCTTATTTTGTGATGACAGGTAGTAATATCAATAACCTATGGAAAATTCAGAACAGCTTACATCGATTGTCTCACGGGTATTGAAAATAGATGATATGACAACTGGGAACGATGAGGATAGATACCTGATCCGATATCGAGGCACATTGCTGGGCGATTCGTTAACACTGTACGATCAACTCGCAAACAGTCTGCGCCCGTATAAGCTTACACCCATGTTCCGCAAACAGGTGGGTAAGGATGCAATTTTATTGGTCCAGTCACCTTCCGAACTAAAACCATCAAATGGTTGGATCAACCTGGCGCTTTTTATCATTACCCTTTTCAGTATGATCTTCGGCTACTCGTTCTTTTACGGTGATTTATCTTTGTTGTTTGGTGAAAAAATAACAATCACAGCGCTTTACGACAGTCTGGAATCCGGAGTGATTTTCGCCATCAGCATGCTGGCCATCCTTCTGGCACATGAATTCGGTCATTATTTTGCCGCCCGATACCACAAGACGAATGTTACTTTGCCCTATTTCATCCCCCTGCCGCTCAGCCCATTGGGCACCATGGGAGCATTTATCCGTTTGAAAGAGCCTCCCAAAAATAAGCGCTCACTTTTAGATATTGGCATCACCGGACCGCTGGCAGGACTCATCGTCGCCATCCCCATCCTGATACTTGGGCTGTCGCTCTCTGAGGTGCAGGTTATCGATGTACAGCCGGGTTACTCAGTAATTATGGAAGGTAATTCGATGGTCTATCTGTTGTCAAAATTCGTTGTTTTTGGGCAAATTCTGCCAGAGCCCAGCTCCTATATTGGATTGAATCCAATCCTTTACTGGGTACGATACTTCTTTACCGGACAACCTTTTCCTCTGGGCGGCTTGGATGTGATAATTCATCCTGTGGCATGGGCGGGATGGGCTGGTTTGCTTGTGACGGCGCTCAATTTAATCCCAGCCGGTCAGCTTGATGGAGGTCATATAATATTTACCCTGGTTGGTAAAAAAGCCAGGTTATTATGGCCAATAATTTTGGCAGCGCTGATATTGCTCGGTTTTGTCTGGTACGGTTGGTGGATCTGGGCGGCTTTGATATTTCTACTTGGCAGAATGTACGCCGAACCACTTGATCAGATTACAGAGTTGGACCCCAACCGCAGATTATTAGCGATGCTCGGGCTTGCCATTTTCGTTTTGGTTTTCACGCCGGTACCACTGATGGTATCGGCAGCAGGTGCTTAAACAACCCGACTATATACAATCCTGAGGGAGGGAAAATCGGTGAACAAAATCATTGTTATTTTTGTCCTAAATGCCCTCATTCTGGTTGGGTGTACATTTGCGAATGTTGAAACGCAGCCCCCTGCTCAACCAACCGCGAAAACGAATACAATTCCCGCCACTCCCACGAAACCCACGGTCGCTACAACCACACCAGCCACTACCCCAACGTTAAACCCACCAACCCCGACCCAGGAGCCCACCGTTCCGGCGAGGCGCTCGGTCTTCCTGATCTCGTGGGACGCAGGAAGGGCAGATATTGTGTACGATCTTATGGCAAGAGGACTGATGCCGAATTTCGCAAATATGGCAGATAACGGATTGCGTGCAGAATATGCCCAAAGCATAGACCCTTCTCTGACGGCGCCAGCACACAACAGTATGGCGACTGGCTGCTACCCGTCCAAGACAGGGATCGTCTCAAACTCCTTCCATGATCCCGCTGACTCGTTTTACTGGTATCGGAGTGGTTTCGATGAGCCGCTGGATGATGCCGAACCTGTGTGGGTGTCCGCGTCGCGTGCAGGTTTGACCAGTGCTGTGCTGTTTTTTCCCGGCGGAACACCTGACTTACCCTGGCAGACTGCTGATTACACAATTGCATATGGCGTGCGTGATGCTTACTCCCGCCAGAAAACCATTACCCTACACCCATCTTCTGAAGAATGGACAGGGGCTACGATTCCTTCATACAGCACACCCTACGAGGCAAGTTTCACTATCCCAGAAGTGGCACGGGTTTATATATTTCTAACCGACAGCAGCGATGACGGGGTCAGTAATCACGATACGATCTTTTTGAACACAGGCCACCAGATCGCGGATGATTCGCTGCGCCTGACAGTAAATCAATGGGGAACGCTCCTGCTCGATCCCTCCAAACATGCAGGAGCGAATTTCCTGATCCAGAAGATCGAATTAGATGAAACCTCTCCTCAGGTGACGCTGTTCCACTCAGGCATCAACCACAACAACGCAGCGCCTCGTGAGCTGCTGGATTCGCTGAACAAACATTTTGGATTCCCACCCGCAGATGCCGATGAATACGCTCTGGAACATGGTTGGATAAGTGAAGAAGATTTTCTACACATGCTCGAACGCGCCTCGCTCTGGCGGGCACAGGTCAGTGGTTGGGTTTTCCATACATATCAGCCCGACTTGCTGATGACCTGGCAGAACAACTTAGACTCCGCGGGTCACGCTTTCTTCCTGCAAGATCCCAGACAGCCAGGATATTCGGAAGAAAAAGCTCACGCATACACCAATTACTACCAGCGCGCTGCAATTGCTGCTGATCAGGCGCTGGACACCATGCTGGATGTGATCGACCTGGAAACAACTACTCTGCTGATGGTCGCCGATCACGGGATGGCACCAATACACACATCTGTATACGTAAACACAATCCTCGAAAAGGCTGGTCTCCTTAAATTAGATAACCGAAATTACGTTGTTGTTGATCAAAGCAAGGCTTTCGCGGTTTGTTCCGGAGGTTCGGTTAACGTATATATCAATCTGGCAGATTATCAAGTAGATGGGTTTGTTTCAGATGAAGAATACCCACAGGTACAGGCGCAGGTCATCGATCTGCTTTCCTCATTAACCGATCCGGAGAACGGAGAGCAGGTCTTCTCTCGCGTACTCAGCCGGCAAGATCTGGAGACTGTTCACTTGAATCACTCTCACTCCGGAGACGTGTTCGCCCAGGCGCAGCCAGGCTACGCATTAGACTGCTGGCGCGGGAAGGATACCATATTCGATAAGGTCGAATATTACGGACAGCACGGTTACGAAAGCTCTCTAATTGAGATGCAGGGGTTATTCATAGCAACAGGTGTGGGAGTTCCCAGGTCAGGGGAAGTAATCCCTCCCATGCGATTGATCGATATCGCCCCCACAATCGCCGCCTTGTTAAATTTCAATCCCGACCCAAGAATTGATGGCGAAGCAATTCCTGCTCTCATTGACCATCAGTAGCTCAGGAACTTGTTTCAGCTCCGGAAAACCATGTAAGAAAATCATAAGAACGCCCTGATCTGTTAGCTAAACAGCTTGTCAATGTAATTCTTGCGCGCTATAATCTTTGTTTGCCAGGGTGAATTTAATCCTGAGAAATTCTATATTGAGTTTTATTGGCGAAGTTGAAGGTGATAGATGCCAATTTATATTTACCGGTGCGAAAACTGTGGGGTACAGTTCGAACGCCAGCAGAAATTCAGCGACCAGCCCTTGACCTGCTGCCCGGAATGCGGGAAAAAGACTCTACATAAAGTCCTACAACCGGTAGGAATTATCTTCAAGGGATCCGGTTTTTACTCCACCGATCACCGCTCTCCCTCTGGCGCAAGCCCCCACGGTGAGAAATCGAAGTCGGAAGAGAAGGAAAGCGGTTCATCAGAGACCTCATCTGAGGCTTCTTCCGAGTCTTCTTCATCTAAGGGTGATAAGCACAAATCTAACTCTTCCAGTGAGAAAGATTAGAAAATATACATACGTGTTATTTCTACATTGCCATCTTCAATCCATTA
>JAUXFR010000170.1 GCA_030622805.1 Anaerolineae bacterium
ATCCCGGAGGTTGTAGTGGCGCTGGGGAAGACAGCGGGGTTTTTGAAAGAACACTTTTTCACAACACCATCCTAGCATCCAACGCCCTGCAGCCCTCCCCCTCATGGAACACCATCATCGGGTTGATATCCAGCTCCTGGACCTCCTGGAAATCGTTCAGTAGTTGAGACAAACGCAGCAGCGCATCCACCACCGCGTCGATATCGGCGGGTTTGAGACCGCGCGCCCCCTTCAGAATCTGAGCGCCGCGCAGCTCGTCGATCATTTCCAGGGCATCCCGCTGGGAAATGGGCGTCACACGCACCGACACCTCTTCAAAAATCTCGACGAATATTCCACCGAGACCGATCAACACTACCGGGCCGAACTGTGGATCCTGCCTGCCGCCCAGGATCAGCTCCCTGCCGCCGGTCACCATCGGCTGAACCAGCACGCCATCCAGCCGGGCTTCTGGATATGCCTGACCGATACGCTGCATCATGTCCTCAAAAGCCTCCGACAGCGCGTCCGCGTTGCGCAGGTTCAACTGAACGCCGCCCACATCGGACTTATGAGAGAGCTGCTCTGCGATCACCTTTATCGCGACTGGGTATCCCATCTCTTCTGCAGCGCTTAATGCTTGCTCAACCGTGGAAGCCGCCACACTTCTAGCAGTCGGGATCCCATAGTGCTCCAGCGCCATCATCGCCTCCGACAGCAGCAGATCGCGCCCCTCAGCCTGAGCAGTATCAACGATTGTACGTACAGCCGTAGTATTCACATCGAATTCAGGTATTTCAATTTCACCTTGCTGCTGCCCCTTCTCGCAGCAGTGACGGTAATTCATCTCCAGAGCACGGATGGTTTCAACGACCTGGGTGAAGATGGGAAAATTGTAATGCTGCTTGAGATAGTAGACTTCCTGTGCATCGGATGACACATAGAATGCGACCGGTTTATCGTACTTCTCCACCATCTCGATGATCCGTTCGAGCAGAAGCCGGGTGGCTGTGTCATCCGTACCCATCGATGTGTGCAGGAAGACCACACCATCAACGGTATCCAGTTTCAGGGTCTGCTCGATAATCTGGGCGTAAACGTCCAGATCAAAAAGGTCGCCCAGGTCAAGCGGGTTGGTCAACCTGATTACCGATGCCCTGAAATGCTGCTCGATCTCCTGCAAGAAGCTGGGTGGAAATTCCGCCAGATTAAATCCGGATAACTCACAGGCGTCAGCACCCATTACCGCATGCCCTCCGGCGCGGGAGATGATCGCCAGGTTTTTCCCCCGCATGGGCGGCAGCTCCAGAATTTTGAGGTTATTAGCAAAAGTAGTGGCGTCGCGGATGCGGATAATACCTGCCTGCTTGAAGGCTGCGTCCACGACCCTGTCGTCGCTGGAAAGGGAGGCAGTGTGCGATGCGGCGATCGTCTGTCCAAGTTTACCGATGTTCGCTTTGAACACCAGCACAGGTTTCTTTGAACGGCGCGCGACTTCCATCAGCCACCTGCCGTTGCGTATGCTCTCCAGATACATGAAGATCAGCCCGGTGCCTTCATCATCTATCAAAGTCTCCAGCATGTCGACTGCGCTGATGTTGAGCATGTTGCCCACGGAAATGAACTTGTTCAAGCCAAGACCCTCAGCAGCCATGATGTTCATCGCTGACAATGCCACGCCGCCGCTCTGGGAAATGATGGATACATTTCCGAATTTGACATGTTTATTCAGCCGGGTGAACGGCACGCTCAGTCCGTTATCCATATTGATCACACCGATGCAGTTAGGTCCGATAAAGCGAATGCCATATTTTTCCGCAACGGATACGAGGTCCTGCTCCAGGGAAATTCCACCTTCGCCGTACTCACGGAATCCTGCTGTCTCCACGATTGCCCAGCGGATGCCTTTCTGACCGCATTCCTCGAGGATACCGGGTACCGTCTTCGCCGGTGTCAGTATGACAGCCAGATCGACATGATCGGGTATATCTCCGACCGAGCGGTAAATGCGGCGTGTTTCGATCACACCACCGCCGGGACCGACCGCGTACACTATCCCTTCAAAGCCGAACTCGACCATGTTTGCAACGATATTACGCCCGAGATTGTCCGGTTTTGAGGAAACACCAATCACAGCTACGGAACGTGGGTAGAGGATTTCTCGCATCTTATTCTCCTGTTGTGAGATATGGTTAAGCTTAATTATAGTTCAAGGTATTAGTACTGGCGACTCAAGTTACGGCAATAAAAACCATAAATCGGATTACAATTATGTCTACTGTTCCGGTACAGATAGAGTCCGGCAGGTAAGAAACCTGCCCTACACTCTACGCTCACATCCCCGCCTGATCTCATCGGCGTCCTCGCCGATGAACACTCTTAATGGATAAACCCGATGATCAAGACAATCGCCTTCGACGCAGACGACACGTTGTGGCATAATGAATGTTTGTACGCAGAAACGAAGCGTAAACTCGCTAACCTGCTATCCGCATATAGAGCACCCGAATATACCATTCAACTGCTCGATCGAACCGAGATTCATAACCTGCAGTATTATGGCTACGGTATCAAAAGCTTCGCACTATCTATGATCGAGACCGCCATCGAAGTCACTGATGGAACGATACAGGGACACGAACTGGAAGCGATCATTGATTACACAAAAGACACCCTCTCAGCCGATGTTCAACTCATTCCAGGCGCTGAGCAAACCGTCTCAGAGCTGAGCGGAGAATATAAGTTAATTATGATCACCAAAGGCGATTTGTTCGAGCAGGACCGGAAAGTCAAACTCTCTGGTTTAGCGGATTACTTCGAGCATATTGAAATTGTGAGCGATAAATCCAGCGCCGGTTATCTAGGTTTACTGGAAAAACACCGCATAAAGCCCAGGGAATTCCTGATGGTTGGCAACTCTTTGCGATCAGATATCCTTCCGGTCGTCGCCATTGGCGCACAGGCTGTATACATCCCTTACCCGGATACCTGGGAGCATGAAAACACGATTGAAGAATCCTTTGACGAAACATCTTTCTACCGGATAGGAACCATCGATCAGCTTCCAGACCTGATCAGACACCTGGAAAAATCCTGAATGTTTATCATCTTCGGCACCCCGCGCTCCGGCACGACGATACTCGCTCACACCCTCAACAGCCACCCGGACATCACGATCCCCCACGAAACCGATTTTATCGTCCCGATGGTGTTCCTTTTCACGCGCATCCAGGATGCAGCGCTCGGAAAAAAACTGATCGCCGACTTGATCACCCATTCGACTGCCTACCAGAAGAGCATTGGCGAATATATCCCTCCGGGTCGAGTACATGAGATCATCGATTCCAGCGAGTATCGAGCAGGTGCGATTCTGCAGGCTCTATATAAAGAGATCGCAGCGATCGCAGACACCAAGATCGCCGGAGACAAATCACCCAACGATCTTGATTATGTGAAGATACTCGTCGAATCTGGAACTTTATCAGAGATAAAAATACTGCACATCGTCAGAGACGTGCGCGACCTGATGGTCTCTCTCAATCGAACGGGCTGGCTTCCTGATGCCGATCAATACTTCCCACGCTTCTGGTCGAACAACAACCTGTATCTGTACACGAAATACAACCAGGGACCGGAGACTTACTTACTCGTGCGTTATGAAGACCTGGCGATAGAGCCAAAGGAAACTATCGAACAGATATGTGCTTTTCTCAATGTACCTTTCTACGAAGAAATGCTGTCCCCCGATAAACGAACCGAACGCTACCAGGATCGGAATAACCTGCAGAAACCGATCTACAAGGAGCGCGTGGGTGTGTACCGGACCGCCCTGGATGCTGAAACTGTGGCAGAGTATGAGGGGCAAGCGGGAGAGGGTTTGAGCACATTTGGCTATGTGTTGGATAACGTTACCCGAACAAATCACTCAGAAGGTACACCAGGACGGATTTTACTGGATGACATTCCATACAAACCACGCTGCCGTATGGCGGTCACCGACCGCCGCATCATCATCACTCAGCAGGATCCTCATCTGCACGGAACATCCGAGAGTGTGATCTATTACAAAGACGTTGTTTCGCTGACTTTCCAACCAGCTCGATTTTGGAACAATCCCAAATTGGAGATCGCATACCGGATACCTGGAGGCGCCCAGGTAGTCGAAAAGATTGTCTTTCATGCCAGGATACAGGGATTTGGTCATCCGAAAATATCAGAGTACAGTCCAGAAACCATCTACAAAATTATCCAGAATCTGATACCGAGTAAATAACTGTATACGGATAATTCGAGACCGGATGATCAATTAATCTCTCAGGGCAGACTCATCAATTAACATCTTTTATAAAGGAATAACATCTGGTAAAATTTTGA
>JAUXFR010000278.1 GCA_030622805.1 Anaerolineae bacterium
CTGCTGGGAAGGTTTTCAACCATACCGGGATCGATGACTAGTGCATCCTTCACATATGTGAAACCTGACGGTATGATCTCGATGTTTGGGGACCTGAATTTGCCAGACAGAAGAGATTGTAAAACTTCGGTATTTTCCTCCCGACAGGTGACTTTCCCTAATACTTGCAGGCTTTTGATTTTCTTTACTAACAATTCGTTGGGTATCACCTCGAATGCGTTTAATCGCCCGATGATAAAAAAGGATGATCCATCCTCTAATCCCAGGAGGAAATTCTCGTCCAGAATCAACTGACCTGTGATTATAGTTGCTCCTTCCTGGTATGTCAGTACCTGACCAGTGCCATGTCCCAGCTTTGCCTGGACATCACCGCTTAAATTTTCTGGTGATAACACCTGCCCGATTACATAAAGCTTTGCCAGACCATTTTTAATGGCTTCCCCCGTGACGTCAGAGTTCACAAGCACCTGACCGACAACTACCATAGTCAACGGTTTCTCCAGATCCTTAAGTGATTCACCCGTAATTTCAATCTGACCCACGTGGACAGTTGCATCATCCGGTACTTCAACAATTTCCGCTACGTTATCGATAGTGATTTTTGTGATCAGGTCAGCGGTTTGTGGGGAACAAAGCAGAGTTGCCACGTTTCCTATGCGTTGAATCCCAGCGATGCTTGCTTCACTTGCAGTACGCAAGTCGAGAGTTGCTACATTCCCAATAGTTTTTCCTGAATTCATTTTTACCTCCAGTAGTTAAATGTTTATGATTGGTTGTTAATATTGATCCATCTGTGACCTCAACCGCTTCATCTCAGCACGCAGCCTCGATCTGACCGTTCCAGCAGGGACACCCAACTGCTCAGCGATCTCACGGCTCGTCATTCCTAAAACATAGCGCATCTCAAACAGCTTCCTGTGGGGGTCGGGTACGAGAGCAAATGGATTCACGGTATCCAGCCCCTCCATTTGTGAATGGGTTACCTGCGAAGCCTTCTCAAACTGTTCTACGATGATTTGATGCCTCTGGTTTGCGCGTTCTTCGTCAATGAATAGATTCTTCAACGTGCGGTACAACCATGCCCGCCGCTGATAAGGTTTCAGCATTTCAAACAGCTTGAGATGGGTCATTGCTCGCATGAATGTATTCTGCATCAGGTCATCCGCTCTGGAAGGATCGTGTGTGAGACGCATAGCAAAAGTGTGCAGTTTCGTTTCGTATTCGTCGTATAAATCTGCAAGAGATACCGGCTCATACTTGGTCATGAGGCATATTACCTATATGCACGTCCAGAGCGCTTGTGTTGATCTGAGTCGGGCAAATGTCTATAGATATAACGTTTCTGGACGCAAAAGTGTTTAAGTCAATATGTGGTTTTCGAATGTTCACTCCACCCAATACATCGATTATTAAAAATCATATCACCTCATCCAGCGAGACCGCCAGACAGCGCGAATAGTCATCATCCAGAGTAAAGAGATGGCGAAAATAATTGCATACGCCACAGGCTCCGAGAACGGCGCAATTTTTAACAATTCCTGTGCAAGCGGGATAAAAGTCGCGACGATGTAGAGGAGAAACGAGGCGATCACAACTATGGTAAAGCGCTTATCACCAGCGTATACATCGCCGCCAACCCAGAATCTGGATGGGGGCTGCACAAAGAGCACCAGCAGCAGCCCAATGGAGATCAGCCCATATGTAACAGCTAACTGGATATCTCCTGGCGAAACCTTAAACTGCAGGAAGATCAGGGATATAGAAACAGCCGCGATAGCTGTACTGAAGGCTGCCGGTAAGACAAAATGGATCAGGCGCCTCCGCATTCCACCCGCTGGAATTGAGCCTTTTGATGCCCAGAGGGTCAAGGCAAGAGAGGGTACAACGATTGTAAAAAATGAGATAACTCCGCTCTGAGTGGGATCATAAAAAAAGATGCCCTTCCCGGTAAATAAGATGGCAATTAACAGCAGCACAACGTACCCAATTTGAGTCAGGTTGAGTTTCAATATATCCAGTAATCCATTTACTACGCGTTGACCATGACCCAGGACAGTTGGAAGTGCCGTAAGCGAGTCTTTGAGCAGGATAATATCCGCCTGCCCAATTGCAGCCTGCGTGCTGCCCTGTAAAGCGATCGAGAGATTCGCTTCTTGCATAGCCGGGACATCATTCAGCCCGTCGCCGACCATGGCTACATGCTCGTTGTTGGCCCTCATTATTCGGATAAGGTCAGCCTTTTGCTGCGTTGTGATTGGTGAAATCACACTTGCTTCTTTTACTGCCTTGGTGATTGTCCTATTATCCATCTGGGAAAGCTCATGACCGGATACAGCTTTTGGTGCAGGTCCTCCAAGTCCCAACTGACGGGCAGCGTTGAGGGTTGAGTCCTGGTCGCCAGTAGATAAGATCTTAACCTGAACACCGGTTTCTGAAAATGTTTTTATTGCTGTCCGAGCTTCCGGGCGCAGCTGTTCTATGAATGAGATGTCGCACAGTGGGATCAGATCATCCGGTATGCGTGGCTTGTCATCATCGTGGATGAAA
>JAUXFR010000252.1 GCA_030622805.1 Anaerolineae bacterium
TGTGATCCACTATAGGCGATGTCTGCATCCCAGGCATCAATCTCGCCCGGCATACCCCCTAAGGAAGTAACTGCATCCACCAGCAATAACGCACCATGTTTGTGAGCTGCATCAGCAATATGTCGCACACCATGTTGAAGCACACCGGTGGATGTCTCTGCATGAACTATCGCCAGCAGTTTATATTGATCTCGTTTCAAAGCAGCTTCGATATCATTTGGGTCAAAAGTTTCACCCCATGGACGTTCTATACGATCAACCTCTGCACTATACCGGGCTGCAACTTCACATAAACGCTCCCCAAAATAACCGATCACGACCACAAGAATACGATCTCCTGGTTCAATGAAGTTGCACAACGCCGCTTCCATACCAGCGCTACCAGTACCTGGAATCGCCAGCGTCAGCTCATTCTCGGTTTGAAATAAAAGGCGCAACATTTTCTGCTCATCTTCCATGATTTGTAAAAACTCCGGATCGAGATGACCTACCAGTGGGGTTGCCATCGCTCTCAGCACACGAGGAGACATTGTGCTTGGTCCCGGTCCCAACAATATTCGCTGGGAGGTATCTAATCCTTTGGATTCAGCCAGATTCATGAAGCTCTCCTTTTTTGATTCAATCAAGTTTAGACTTATTTATACCACTCTAATCTAAAAATTCAACCTGATCACAGGGAATGATCATAAGATTATAAAAACACTTGCTTGCTTCAGGGTTGAAAATCCTGTACAATCTATATAGAACGACTTTGATCTATCTTTGGTAGTGGTTTCTTGCCAGGGAGGGAACCCACAAATGGACCTCATTAAAGTTTCAGGAACTTCACGCACGTCCGCTGTGGCAGGCGCAATCGCCGGAATTTTCCGAGAAAATCATCGAGCAGAGGTTCAAGCGATTGGAGCAATTGCGGTAAATCAGGCCATTAAAGCAGTGGCTCTTGCAAGGTGCTATCTCGAAGAGGATGGCTATGATGTGATATGCATCCCAGAATTTGTAGATGTTGAAATTGAAGATAAAATTCGTACGGCGTTAAGATTCACTGTTGAAGAGCGGTAGGATTCTTAATCAATAAAAACTAATAATATCCGAACCATCTCACTTACCTGAGACGCTATCATCAAGGCGATACCGTTTACGCGCGGTTGGTTGCGACGAATAAAATTATAAATTGTATCAGTACCGGTATTTTTCCCCCCTTTTTTTCTTAGTTTTGATTATTGTACTCATTGGATGCACTGCAGACAATCAAGTCCGGAGCAGCACCCATCCTTCACCAACCACCCCAGTTTTCACCAACACCCCATCCCCTACGGCTACGGATATTCCAACCCCCTCCCCCTCCGCCACCCCAACGATTGAACCAAGTCCGCTGGCGACTCGTTCAGCCACGACAACAGAAACATCAACACAAACGCCTGAAACATGTCACAACGAACCAGGACGTATTGAAGAGAGACGCATACGATCGGAGCTGCTTCCCCTACCGATGGAGTACCTGGTTTATCTGCCCCCGTGCTATGACGATTTTCTGTCACAAAAATACCCGGTCTTGTACCTGATCCACGGTCAAAATTATGACCACTTTCAATGGGACAATCTGGGTATCAACGAAACAGCAGATCAGTTGATCTCAACAGATATGATTCCACCACTGATCATCGTTATGCCGCGCGATCGTAATTGGGCACAACCCACTGAAGATAATTTCGGACAGGTCCTGGTTAATGAGTTGATCCCCATAATTGATAGGAACTATCGCACAATCCCAGATCGTGAACATCGCGCTGTCGGTGGTTTATCGCGCGGCGCGGGTTGGGCCGTACACCTGGGTTTATCGGAGTGGAGATTGTTTGGTTCGATTGGTGCGCACAGCCTGCCGGTATTCTGGACCGATACCAGGCACATTCGGACATGGCTGAAACAGATTCCCTCAAGAATGCTGCCTCGGATTTACCTGGATATCGGAGACAAAGATCGTCCTCAGATATTCGCATCCGCAATCTGGTTCGAAGAAGTGCTGACGGATCTGGGTATACCACATGAATGGTACCTCTTTCCTGGCTATCACGAAGAAGCCTATTGGCAAGAACACCTGATTGATTACCTGCGATGGTACACTGCAGAATGGTGATACATTTATGAAGGAGGCCGTAACGCTCAGCGTGTTATAATCGCCAGCATGAGACTTTCCCGCCAAGTAGTAGTCAGTGTTGCAGAGCTTGCCAGACTTAAGCTGAGTGACGAAGAGGTCGAGCAATATCGTGAACAACTCTCAGATATTCTTGATTATTTTGCACATTTACAGGCAGTCGATACCAGCATGATTCCCCCAACTTCTGGTGCCCAGGATCTGCTTATCCGCCTGAGAGAGGATGAACCAAGGGCAGGTTTGTCACGGCAAGATTTGATGCAAAACGCTCCAGATACAGATGATGACCAGTTCCGCATCCCCCCGGTCCTCGATTGAAAAAATAAATAAATGGCTGAACTCACCGAGTACTCTACGCTTCAGATCATCCAGGCACTACGCAACGGGCAATTCTCAAGTCGTGAGATTACAAAATCCTATCTTGAACGGATTCGTATTACCGATCCGTCCATCCACGCATACCTTACCATAACAGAAGATTTAGCGCTGTCTCAGGCAGATGAAGCGGACAAGCAACTTTCTGCCTGGCGGAAGGATCACACCAGTGATGTATCTCCTCTTCTGGGTGTACCGATTGCCGTGAAAGATGTACTTTGCGTGAAGGGCGTACGCTGTACGTGCGGTTCCCGTATCCTGGAAGATTTTGTCCCCCCCTATAACGCAACTGTCGTCGAAAGATTGATCGATGCGGGTATGGTGATATTGGGAAAAACCAACACTGATGAGTTCACGATGGGTTCGTCCACCGAGAATTCTGCCTTCGGAACGACCCACAATCCATGGAAACTGGAGCGAGTTCCAGGAGGCCCGAGCGGAGGCAGCGCGGCCGCGGTCGCTGCTAACATGGCACCGCTTGCCTTGGGGACCGACACCGGTGGAAGCGTCCGCCAACCGGCCTCTTTTTGCGGTTTAACCGGCATAAAGCCAACATACGGAA
>JAUXFR010000138.1 GCA_030622805.1 Anaerolineae bacterium
AAAAAAGCGCCGATTGCTGCCGGAATCATGCTGCTGGTTATCGCTCTGGCAATCTTTTCCAACCTCGGTATCGCCACATCCATGGTAATCGGCTCGGTTTTAATGGTGCTGACAGGCTGCCTGAGTATGGGTGAAGCATACGAAAGCATCGATTGGCGCACCGTATTCCTGGTGGGGGGTATGCTATCACTGGGAATCGCTATGGAGAACACCGGCACAGCGCGCTTCCTGGCGGATCTGCTGCTTGAATCAATTGGTGATCTGGGTCCTTATGCCTTGCTAGCAGGGATTTACCTGCTCTCTGCTTCAATTACCCAACCCATGTCCAACGCCGCCGCTGTGGTCTTGATGGTCCCTATCGCTATTGATACCGCCATAGGCATTGACGCGAATATCCTGACCTTCGTCATGGCAGTGGTTATCGGAGCTGCCACCAGCTTCCTTTCTCCGGTTGGGCACAAAGCCAACGTGCTGGTCTTCGGACCGGGAGGCTACCGCTTTTTCGACTACACGCGTGTGGGCATACTCCTGACTTTATTCCTCTTTATCGTCTCAATGATCTTCCTGCCAATCTTCTGGCCATTTTATCCTTAAGCCCTTTGAAGATTTTAGCTTTTCCAAACTTCGACGGAGCAAGCTGCTGGAACTCGCTTACATCATCTTAGAATAGCTCCAGCAACCATCTCACCAATTTCACCAACCAGCCATCTCCTCCCGCCACCTCCCCCGGATTCGGTACATCCTGCTCCACCCAATCATATGCCGTGTCCGTATCCGCTTCCACCGGGCTCCTTGCCAGTGAGCAACCCTGCGCAACATCCGGCGCGGAGGGATCGAACGCCCAGGTTGAACTGCCCCAGGAGAGTGCGTCCACCAGGTTGTCCGTGGCACCCAGTATCAGCACATCGTCACCTGTGTTATTCAGGGCAACGCTTCCCGACGCCCAGTCGCTGTACTTCACCAGGTTCGGTACTTCCGGATCAGATTCGACCAATTCGTAATCTGGCTTGAAACCATATACTGTCTCAAATTCCAATGCCTGGTTGGCAATCACGATTACACCTCCGGATACCAGCGATATGCCATCCGGGAAGCGGTACATGCCCTCGCCCTGCCCCTGTGTCTCCTCATCGCCAATCTTGTAACCCGTCAAATCTATTCCATTTCCGCCAGCGTTGTACAGTTCGATCCACTCGTTCGCCGGTTCGTCTCCCGCCGGATCGTAGAGCACTTCGCTGATAAGCAGACGTCCTTCCAGCGGTGTAGGCTCAATCGTCGCTGTGCTCGTGCCTGTTGGCGAGGGTGTCAGGGTCAGGGTGTTTGTTTTGGTCAGCGTGGGTGTACCTGTCGCTGTGTGCGTCGCTGTAACCGTCCCCGAGCCGGTGGGCGTTGGTGTCGGTGTCACCGATGGCGGTTCCACCAAGCCTGGCTGTGGTTCTGCCTGATCAACCCAATCCCCTGCACTATCCGTGTCCTGGTATACTGGTCGTCGTTCTAAAGAATGCCCCTGCAGTACGTCAGTGGCGGCTGGGTCGAAAGCCCAGGTCGATTCGCTCCACGAAACCGCATCCATCAAGCTGTCATCGGGAGCCAGGAGCAGTACTTCGTCACCGCTGTTGCTCATGTAAACGTTGCCGTTCGCCCAGGCGCTGTATTTGCTCAAGTCAGGCACAGCAGGATCGCTGTCGGTCATTTCGTAGTCAGGGAGAAAACCGTATGCCGCCAGGAAGTCATCCGCCCGGTTAGCAACCACGATCACCTGCCCGGAGACCATCACTGCACCATCCGGGAATTGCAGCATGCCCTCACTGCCTCCTTGGATCTCTTCATCACCCAGCTTGACGCCCGTCAGAACGAACGTGCTCCCGCCGCTGTTGTGCAGTTCGATCCACTCGTTCGCCGGTTCGCTGAGCACTGGATCGTAGAACACCTCACTGATCAGCAGGCGCCCTTCGACGGGTGTGGGCTGCGGTGTATTCGTTTCAGTAGCGGTCGCTGATCCGGTAAAGGTCGGTGTGGTTGTGAAATGCTGGCTGGAAGTCGGCGAAGGTGATGGTGTGGGTTCGCTCAGATCGACAATCCATGGGTTGGGCACAGTCTGCACCACCCAGTCCGCTGCGCTGTCCGTATCCTGGCAAACCGGGCTGCGCTCCAGCGACTGCTCCTCCCCTGTTTTACCTGCCGAAGGATCGAAATAATAAGTCGAGCTGCCGTACGAAACGGAATCCACAACCGTATTCTTACCATCAAGAATCAGCACCTCGTCACCGGTGTTGTCCAATTTAATGCTGCCTCCCGCCCAGGCTGTGTACTTAATCATATTCGTCACACCCGGATCAGACTCGCGCATCTCGTAATCAGGCGCTTTCCCGTAATGAGTTTCGAATGCCGTTCCTAAAGAGGCCACAACGATCACCTCTCCCGGCTCGATCGCTGCTCCGGGGGGGAACTGCAGCATACCCTCACCACCACCGATGGTCTCCTCGTCTCCGAACTTATAATCTGACAGGTTTAGTGTCCGGTAGCCAACGTTGTAGAATTCCACCCACTCCCCATCGGGCTCTTTACCAGATGTATCGTAAAGGATTTCGCTGATCACCAGCCTACCCGGAGGCGGCCATGCTCGCAGCATCAATGGCAGGTACTTATACTCCAGGTTGACCCCGAAACCAACAAGTTGGGGCAGCAGGACGAGCAGTACCAACAGGATCAGCGCCTTAACTGCCGGACGCTTCAATGTCGTCTTCACCGGAGCACCAGCGGAAGGTTGTTCACCACGTCCAGGGACATAAATCCTGTCAACAGCAGATCGTGATCTGAGCTGCGGTATACCGAATCGCCAACTCCCACAAATACAACAGGGTAGTCAGCGTTTATGTGCAGTGCCTGGAATACCACCGCGGCCAAACCTGGTTTCATCCGCACAAGGATGTGATCCAACACCTGCGATCTACCGCGGTAAATATACGTGTAGCGTTCGGAGGCTGGGACTCTGAAAAACTGGTTGTTCAGGCGATCCTCCAGGATAGCCAACGGCTGCGATTGTGAATGATCGTTCAGGTCACCCAGCACGACCAGATTTGCCTGTAGATCTGCCGCCAGGATTTCATCGACGATCTCCCGCACATGGGTGGCCTGTTCAATTCTCCGAGGCAGAGTGTACTCTGTTATCTCGCTGTCCTGAAGTTTCGATTTCCAGTGGTTTACGATCACATGAAACAGCTCAATATCTGCATCACCATCTACCACGCCTTCCCCAGTTGCCCCGCAATCTCCCTCACATAACGTCAAGCGTACCACCAGAGGAGGGCGAGAGAAAAGGCGGTTGCCGTCCAGGTAGCCATCTCCGTTCGTATCACAGGTCACCGCATTGATCGGGTTGTACACATCGCGGTTGCCATCCGGTCCTAATCCATCAATCATATCCGTACAGCCCTGCCGGACCTCATAATCGATCAAATTAACGCGGTCCGTCCGATACAGCAATGCAACATCTATCCCTCGAAAGTCTGGACCGTCCTGCCAGACAATGCCGTACTCCGCTTCGATCTCGGGACGCAAGATTAACGCCTGCAGCACCTCCTGGTTTTCGGCTTCCTGCAGGGCGATGATCTCGGGTTCTCCAAGCGTCTCATGGATTGCCAGCGCGCGTTTATTTAAACGCCGCTGGTATTCCGAAGCAGATAATACCGAATCTTCAGTGTTGGGATCGTCGATCGTGTCAAACAGGTTCGCCAGGTTGAAGGTACCAATCTGCAGTTGAATTACTGGTGATGATGCAAAATCTATAACGAATTCTGTCTCTGGACTCTGGGATGCTGGCAGAACGCTGGGCTGAGCGAAAAGCTGCAGACAAAACTCACCACCTTTATAATCCTGTGTACCCAGCAACCCCTCAACCCGGTCGCCGACTTTGACCTCTGGATCGATCCAGTGCGTCCCACCATCGTCCACACAGACGATCTCTCCGGTGCCCCTTGGGTCATCGTGAAAAACACGCTGGACTCCCAGATCAGCGTGCACCAGCCAGGATCGGTCTTCGGCGTCGGTCGGTCCGACCGTAACCGCCTCATCCATACATACCCGCATGCCCTCCAAGCGTTCGAAGTACTTACTGGACTCTTTGTCGCTGAAAGGAGGTTTTAGTTCAACAGGAACTGGTAATGGGTTGCCTGTTGAAAGCACTTTCACATCGCCTGGAGTTGTGACAAGCTCCGTCAGTCCGAAATACTCCTGCACAGTGCCCACGACCTCCACCATGTCACCCGAACCGACCACGTCTACATTATCTCCCAGGTAAACGAAGATGCCATCGGATGTACTCGAATTTCCGTCACAGTTTTCGTCCTGCATAAAAAATCCACGCCGCGATCTGTTATCCAAATCTCCGTGCACAACACCCCTGGTGCGCACCCTGTCCCCTTCCTTCGGCGAATGGAACCCGCTGCCCTGAATTGCGCAAATGGATATCAGTCCCGATTCGATTTTTGTAGTATCAGGGTAGACGCTCAAGGAAACGATAATAAGCAAACCCGCAATAAGGGGAAATTTAATTATGGTTCCGGGGATTATGAGGAATGGCTTCATTGATAAATCGAATAATTAAGATTACAAGCACTGATCAATTCTCATTCGTGTTTACACCACCCAATACACCAATAAAGGATACCTGTATCCATTATTGCAAATCCTAGCGCCAATGTCACGTGTCATTCGTCACATTTCCAGTACCAACTTTTGGAATACACAACTAATATAATTATGCACCTGGTGCCACTTATTCCAGATTTCAGACAAGATGCTGTCAGATATCTCCGTTTAGCGAACTCCCAGGTGGTTTATTTGTAGAGTTACCTTACTCCGG
>JAUXFR010000227.1 GCA_030622805.1 Anaerolineae bacterium
ATCTCAGAAGCGAGATATGCGGAAATGGACGCGACGATGAGATCTCCCATTAATTATGGTGCTCCGTTAGTGTGATTGTTTAGACCTTGCCAGACAGCATCCAGCACCTGCAGCGCAGTCAGGTTGCGCACCGTCCAGCCCGACTTCATCGCATACGGATCGTCAAACTTGTTGACAGCCCAGGTGAGATGAGCGCCGTCCTCCTGGAGCCCGTGATCTGGCAGCGGTTGTACAGCGCGCCAGTAATTCCAGAGCGGGATGTCGTATTCATACGCCAGACGGGTGATGGTGGCGTTGATGCTGCCATCGCCTTCCAGGTTGTCGGCTTTGGTTGCTAAAATCGGGATCACGCCGTTGTCGATTGAATACTCGATAATGCGCCGCATTTGGGGTTCAAATTTGTCCGGATGGTAGACATCGTTCGTTCCCAGGGCGATGATCGCCATAATCGGACGGTGGACACGATACTCGCAAACTAGCGGTGTCTCTTCGGACTGGCAAAGTTCTGGATCAGCCCATATTTGTGTAAAAACCGAAGAAGCATTATAGGCCGACTTCGCCGCCAGACTGGTGCGCCCATAAGAACCCTGATAATACTGGATGACTTCGTCAAGCGATCCATATTCACCCAGGCTGTAAAATTTTTCACCACGGTCGAAATCTCCCAGGAACCAGGCCGGCGTACCGCCGCAATCACCAATCTTGGAAAATGAATGTGCATCGTTTCCAAGCTTCAGACCTCTCCGGTAGATCTGGTAAACATTCTCGCTGATGGTCGGAATCACCGGCAGCGTTTTCCAATCCTCAGGTCCTAGAGTTATTGTTGGTTCCGGGCTGGGTACTCTGGTCGGCGTTTCAGTCGGAGCAGCGGTGGAACTGGTTTCCGGAGCGCTCTGTGTCGGGGTGCAAACAGTGGCTGAAGCTTTTTCCACTTCCGGAGAACTGGTCGATGTGGGAGTCAGCGGAGTTTCAGATGCGGAAACCACCGCCATCGTGGTTGGGGTCGATGCCTGTGGATTGCCGTTCGCCGTACTGCATCCAACCAGTGCGGTGAAGGAAACAAATACCAGCCCTGCCCAGAGTAATTTCATGGTCTCCGATTATACACGTTATTCCAGATGGATGCGGTGGGATACCGGATTAACGGTCCGCTGCCTCAATCACAGCATCCAGCACTCTTTGGGCGAACTGCGCCGACCCTCTCTGTGAAAGATGCACGGCGCTGTTGGTGAACTCAGTATTGGAAACGATGTCCCACAGGTCAAGATAATTCCAGTTGTTCTGTTCGCTCAGCTCCCCCAGGATCTGCCGGTAGTCATCGTAAGCCCAGCGGGGGTAGTAGAAGTTGTAACGGATATCGCTGTTTTCGCCCTGGCTGATGAACATTGGCTCATTGATCAGCAAGACAGGCACATCGCCAGCCATCTCAACACCAGCCGCCAGCACATCCAAAGCCAGATCCTCAGCATCCAGGACCGGCGGCTCCAGGTTGTGAAAGCCATCGTCCTCCGGCAAGTCCTCCATGCGTGGCGTATAGGTCTCCGGGATGTCCTGATCGATGCCGGTAGCAGCCCAGAGCACGCCGTACAACTGCAGGCGCAGCAGGTCCGCCAGGGCGCGCCTCGCGCCCACGATCGTACGATCCCAGAAACCCGGTCGTTCCCACTCGACATCATTCACATCGATATCCAGTTGATAATTGTTTATTAATTCCAAAACTGGCTGGGGGTTATGCTGCAGCAGCGCTGGGAAAAGCTGTTTATCGCGAGGGAAAGACTCGAGCGTAAACGACCAGACGATCAGGTCCGGCTCGTACTGCATGATGTAGGACAATAAGAGCAAATCCTTGGTAAGCGACATCACCGGATAGCCCAGGTTGTACGCACGGACCACTCTTCCATCCGGCAGGACGGCATCTAATTCGTTGAGCTCAGCCGCGAGGGTGTCATCCGCTGACAGCAGGAAGCCCCAGGTTGAAGAATCGCCGATCACAAGCACCCGGTACTCGTCTTCCTGTTTAGATGCCCCTGCGAGCTCGTGGGATGCGAACATCGCTTCCAGGTTGAAGAGGCTAAGATTGTAAGCTTTCTGCGGATTGTCCGCATAGGGCAATCGCTGCCTGCCGCGGAACAGGCGGTTGTATGCCGAGACACGCCCCATGCTGGACATCGGGTACCATAAAGCGAATACGATGTTCAGGATCAGGAACAGCAGCAGCCCTTTGCCAACCACTCTACCCATAAATCCCAACTCATTCTGATTCTTCAATTTGTGCAAACTACTCCTCGATATGTTTTTCGATTCAACCTGAAACTTCTTCCCAGATGTTTGCGGTTTGACAAATTATATATTAGCGTCCATCAGCGTTGATTAGCGGATTCTAAAATCCAAACAGCTTCCTGATCACGTCCAATGAAAACGTTACATCGGGCAGGGCGAACCAGACCCATCCGACAGTTACATAGTTGAAGGTCAGGAACCAGCCGCCGAATTTAAGTAATGTCTCCGATCTTTCCGAGAGTCCTCGATCCGCCAGCCGCGGACCAACCCAGGAGGACCAGCGGTTGTTGATGAACAAGCCAATCCCGTGCCAGAGTCCCCAAAGGGCGAAGTTCCATGTAATCCCGTGCCACAATCCGATCAGCAGCATGGTGCTGACCTGCCCGATAAAAATGATCAACCAGCTCCGAACATTACGCCGGCGCAAAAAACGTGTCAAAGGGTTGAAGTAATATGCGCGGAACCACTGCGCCAGCGTGATGTGCCAGCTGTTCCAGAATGCCGTCAGGCTGGTCTTCAGATAGGGACGTTTGAAATTTTCGGGCAGGCGAAAGCCCATCAAGCGCCCCAAACCCAGAGCGATGTCAGTGTATCCTGAGAAATCAAAGTACAGGCGCAGGGCATAGGCGTACAGCAGCACCCACAGCCACAGTGTATGCTCCACTTGACCCGCATTCCTTGAATTGATCGCCAGAAGAGCGAGACCATCCGCCAGCACAAATTTCTTGAATATGCCCCAGGTAATTCGCCAGCTCCCATCAAGCAACTGATCCGATTGGGCATACATCTTGATCTTTCCCAGGCGTGAAACTGGCTCGATTTCGGCGGTCGTTTTTCGTAAATCACCCACAAACCGCTGCGAACGGTCAATGGGTCCGGCGGTTATGGTTGGAAAGAAGATCGCATAGGTAACAAACTCACTCAGCGAATAGGCGGGCAGCTTACCGCTCTGGTAATCTCGTAGAACGTGCAGCAGGCGAAACGCCAGGTAGGAAAAACCCAGCCAGGGCAGATCGTTTATCAGAGCCAGATCCGCCGGTTGCCCCGCTCACAACCGCAGCCAGGTGCTGGTTGTCAGGGTCAGGTTGTTGCTCTTCAGCACAACGAAGATGGCGATGATCAGGATAACGGCAGCGTATGACAGGATACGCCTGTCCGGTATGAGACGCACAAATACAAGAATCGCTGCAGCTGCCACCCCAACATATATCAGCAGTGATGC
>JAUXFR010000153.1 GCA_030622805.1 Anaerolineae bacterium
CCTCTATACGCCTCAATACGACCGCGATACCAATACGGATAATTCGGGCGTCGAGGTGCTGGTGGAGTTGACCCGTCCCACACTGATCGTGCACCCGGAGCGTGTTACCGGTAATGTGCGAGAAATCAGGAATTCGCAGGGATCGACACCGATCCCATTTGATCACATCGTACTTTCAGCCAGTGGGCAGGCGGCAACTCGACTGAAAAACAATGTCAGTGTGGGAGATCAAATCGGTATCTCACAATTAATAAAGAACTGCGATTCGGGATCGACCCTGGACTGGAGCAAAACCTATGCAAGCGTCGTTTCCAATGATTTCTACTTTCTGAAAGATGGGGTGTATGTGTATAATGACGATTATGGCGCTAACGTGCGAAACCCTCGCACAGCGGTGGCATATAATGAGCAGTATGTATATTTCATAGTGGTTGACGGACGATATAAAGATGTCAGCATCGGAATGACAATGGAGCAGCTCGCAGAATTTGCCAGGGTTGAATTGGATGCGGACCATGGACTCAGCCTGGATGGAGGGGGATCATCGACAATGGTTGTCAACGGTCAGGTTGTGAATTTCCCCAGCGATGGTATTCCCCTTTCCGATGGTCTGGATCCTGCAGCCAGGTTGGGAGCGCGTTATGTCTTTGGTTTGCGAGGTGTGCCAAGAAGCGAAAGGTATTCAAACGCGGTACCTCAGGTATACCTGCCAATGCTGCAGCGCGAATATGATAATCCCGGGGTAGAACCGGATCCGACAGCCACACCAGCCCCGACTCCAACCCCAACGCCTTTACCGATCGTCGAACGTTCAGTACCTAATGGATTGATGATGGTTGTGGTGCTGCCCAGGGAAAGTTCCTCAAGTTTTTCGCCCGGGGAGCAGGTGAAAATCAATTCTTATGGCAATGTCAACGTACGCCTCGGTCCTGGAACGAATTATGGCATCATAAGTGTAGTCCCCAACGGCACGAGCGGCGTCATCCTGGATCACATGAATGGTTTGAACGGCGTGAATGCCAGAGGTTATTACTGGTGGAAAGTTGAATTGGGCGATATCGAGGGTTGGGTAGCCGAATCTTTACTGGTTAAGAACAACCCCTGACAAAGCTTCTCAATCGAAGATTTGTTGAGCATAAAACCAGGATTTAACACGGGTAGTGAATGATAATGGAAAAACCTGCGGAAATCAGACCGTATCCAATATTACCTGCGTTCTATTAAAATTAACAATTAAGTTTCTGGTAATTAATCCATTTTTTCATAACGTTTTCAGGAGGGCAGTATGGATTTCGATCTTAATCAAGAGCAGCGAATGTGGCGGGATGTTGTGCATGATTTTGTGGCGCGGGAAGTCAAGCCAATGGCAAAGGAAGTCGATGAGCAGGCTCAATTCAACTGGGAAGCGGTTGAGAAAATGGGTCCGATAGGCTTACTGGGATTGAGTGTCGCAGAGGAGTATGGTGGAACAGGTGTGGATGCAGTCAGTGCGGCAATTGCGATCGAAGAGCTGGGCTGGGGCTGCGGCAGCACGGCATTGGCGATCGCTGCTCACAATGGATTGGGCTGCTCCACGATCGCGCTGTATGGTACGCCGTACCAGAACGAATGTTTCCTGCAACCCATTGTATCGGGAGGGGGGAAGCTGGCAGCGATGGCATTGACTGAACCCGGCGCGGGCTCTGACCTGCAGGGCGGCGTACGTACGCGCGCCGAACGCATTGGAGACGAATGGCTGATTAATGGGTCGAAAATGTGGTGTACCAATGCCGGCGTCAGCGAGTTTATTGTCACGCTCGTCCGAACAGACCCTGCGGGTGGATCACACTCGCTGAGCCTGATCATCGTTCCTGCGGACACGCGAGGATTGTATATTGGACCATCCGAAAAGAAAATGGGCTTGAAGGGATCACAGACCAACGCAGTCACGTATGAGGACGTACGGGTGCCAACTGATTTCCTGTTAGGAGAAGTTGGTGACGGATTGAAACAGACGCTGACAGCGCTCGACGGGGGCAGGATCGGGATTGGTGCGATCTCTGTAGGACTGGCACAGGCTGCTTTCGAAGAAGCCGTCAGTTATGCAAAAGAGCGCCAGACATTTGGCGTTCCGATTGCCGATCACCAGGCGATAAGCTGGATGTTAGCGGATGCGGCAACCGAAATACACGCTGCGAGACTGATGATTTATTTCGCTGCCTGGCTCAAGGACCAGGGTCGACCATACACCCGTGAAGCTGCGATGGCGAAACTTTTCGCAACGGAAATGGCGGAACGGGTGTGTCGGAATGCCATGCAGATCCATGGCGGATACGGTTACAGCCGTGAGTACCCCCTGGAGCGTATGTACCGGGATGCGCGCTTGATGACTATTGGAGAGGGCACCAGCGAGATCCAGCGCCTGGTGATCTCGCGCAGTGTTTTGCATGAATGAAAAAAGTCGGGCTTGATCAGCCCGACTTTCTTTATTACGGTTCTGCAGCCATGGCGCTTTCTCCACCCAGAACCTGCCAGTGGGCAACGGGCAGGTATACCACCAGCGCTTTACCAAGCACATTATCAATTGGCACCATCCCCCAGCTGTGTGAATCTGAAGAATGGTTGCGGTTGTCTCCGAGCACGAAAATCGAATCCTCAGGGACAATCCATTCACCGTTGTAGCTCGGTGGGGCGCTGATGTAGGGTTCATCGAGCGCAACGCCGTTGATATAAATGGTCTGGTTCCTGGCACCTACCACATCACCCGGCAGTCCAATGATTCTTTTAATATAGGGTTCTTTGTTTGGATCAGGTGGATAGCGGAAGATTACGATATCACCGCGTGTGGGTGAGCCAATTTTATATGCCAGCTTATTAACCACAACGAAATCACCATCGTAGAGGGTTGGCTGCATGCTGATTGATTCAACCCGTATTCGGGCTGATATGGTGTTTATGGCGAGGAACAGCAGGATCGATAACAGCACCGTCTCGAATATATCGAGCAGTGTACGTCCCAGACCGCGTTTGGTTCGCTGCTGATTTTCTGGTTCAGTGTCGGGATAGGCTTCGGTGAAATATTCCTGCATGGATGTCTTCTGCGATGTAGCGCAATGTGCCGATTATAGCATCAGATTGGGAAATGTCAGCACGAGGGGAAATATTCTTATATCTTTCTTATATCGGATTTTGCTTGTCTCAAGAATATATAGTTCACCATGAAGTCACGATGAAACTCATTTGATCTATGTGCCTATTATGTCCTGGTGAATTCGTGGTTCTAACCGGACGGGGTCACTGGCGATGACCCGCTTCAGCGCCTGGTTCCTCTCTGATGAGCTGAACAGCATGCGGAAGCACCGGGACAATCACCACCAGATTTTCCAGTGCGGCTTTTGGACTGCCTGGCAGATTGATGATTAACGTTCTGCCGCGGATACCGGCTGCGGCGCGAGAGAGCATCGCATGCGGAGTGATCTGCAGACTGGCAGATCGCATTGCCTCTGTCAGCCCTGGCGCTGGACGTTCAATGACCGCGGTTGTGGCCTCTGGTGTCACATCGCGCGGGCTGAATCCGGTACCACCGCTTGTCAGTATCACGTCAAGATCATCACGGTCAGACCATTCGATGAGCAGATCGGTCACTGACTGTTGATCGTCTGGAAGGATCTTTGTGTGTTCAACCAGCCAGCCCTCTTCCAGTATGGCTTCTTCCAAAACCGGTCCGGAAGCATCGGGACGTCCGTTCATTGCAGAGCGGTCGGAGATGGTCAGGATCCCAAATCGGATTTTCATAGTACAGACTCAACATATTCCGTTACTGCTGTCCAACCAGTTTTTCCCAGGGTCCGTGGATTCCATCTTCGGTTACACCAAAATAATATCGATATTGGGAATTTACGCGCTGTATCAAATCGAACCTGGGGTATTTTCGTTGTTTATAGCGTTTGAGTACGCCATAATCCATATGCCATTTTATATTGACACCTTTGAGGTCGGGCGGCATTTTAGCGTATTGTGTGATCGCGTAGTGCCACAATTTTCTTGCTGAGGACTCGGTGACGTTATTAACCACGTTGCCGTTGCGCAAATCGCGCATCGTGTAATAAGAGACGCCGTCCCGTTCTTCCACCGAAACTACTTCAACGCCCGTGCGGGGAGAAGTATCGATTTCATTTTCTACTTGTTGGGGTGACGGCGCAGTTACTAACATTTCCAGCCCATCTATGTGCGGTTCCTGCACCAGGGTAGGTAGCTGCTGCTGTTTACGAAGGACCAATCCAACGATCTCGTCGCGAACCGCAAGACCTGTCTCAGTTTCAGAGCGTATGTAGATTTTATTATCATCCACAGCGTAAGGTGGATCATCTCCTTGGGGAATCAGTACCCTGACGACTTTCTTCCCATTTGTATCGTGCACATCTAATGTGAACTTCAGAGGTGGACTGATCCGTTTGCTGATCTCTTTTTCAATATGGGCGATAGCGTTCTCGGGGTCCGATATTCCAGCGACCGGTTTTTTGGGATCGGCATTCAATCCCAGATAAAGTGTGCCACCGTTCGTGTTTGCAAAGGCGCATATATCCGCGATCACTGCATATCGTTTGCCACCGCGCACGGTGATGCTTTCGTGAAAGTCCTGGATGATGTTCGGTCCTTCCTCGCGCGCATTC
>JAUXFR010000269.1 GCA_030622805.1 Anaerolineae bacterium
AAACAATCACACTAACGGAGCACCATAATTAATGGGAGATCTCATCGTCGCGTCCATTTCCGCATATCTCGCTTCTGAGATCCTGAAGCGGTCGAATAAGCAAATCGCACCGGATGAAGCACTGATATCCAGCGGTCTGATCGATTCTTTCAGCCTGGTTGATCTGGCGCTTTTTGTTGAGGATACTTATGGCGTGCGGATCGATGACACTGAACTGAACGCGGACTGCTTTGATACGCTGGATCAACTGGCAGCATTGATACATTCCCGCCAATAACAATGGAAACTTTTGCAGAAAACCTGCGCCGCGCTTATTCAGAAGTACCCGAGCGTCCTGCGATCACCCTGCTGCAGGCGGGTGCGCCGGATCTACAACTGAGTTACAAAGATCTGATCCAGGAGGCGGCTGGTTACGCTCATGCTCTGGATGAGATGGGTGTCAGACCTGGCGAGGTTGTGATCCTGATATTCAACCACGGGCTGGACCTGGTTTTTTCGTTTATCGGCGCAGCGCTGCACGGCGCGGTCCCTTCGATCATGCCCTTCCTGACTGAAAAGTTATCGCCAGAACGTTATCGTGATTCTCTCTCTGCTTTGTTTGAGATAAGCGAGCCGACCGCGGTCGTCACCTATCCGGCGTTTGATGCGGAGGTTCACAAGGCAATTGCCAAGGCTGATCTTAGCGAATTCGCGCTTCCAAAGGTTATGAAATCGGACCAAGTATCTTTAAACAATGAGATTGATTGGTGCTCGTTAGCGGGTTTGCAACGCTCGATTAATGATTTGGTGCTGCTGCAGCATTCTTCAGGTACAACCGGGCTGCAGAAGGGTGTTGCGCTTTCCCACCGCGCTTTGTTTAATCAGATCGAAAATTATGCTCAGGCGCTGCAGTTGGATGCCGATGACGTTGTCGTCAGCTGGCTGCCGCTTTATCATGACATGGGTCTGATCGCCGGCTTCATTATGCCGCTCCTCACCCGGATGCCGCTGGTACTTCTTTCGCCGTTCGATTGGGTACGGGCTCCATACCAGCTGATGCAAGCCATTTCGAAGAATAAGGGAACACTGTGCTGGCTGCCGAATTTTGCATATAATTTCTGCGCACAGAAAATCCGGGAACGCGATTTGCAGGGCGTAAGCCTGTCAAGCTGGCGAGCAGTGATCAACTGCTCTGAGCCAATGCATTGGAAAAGCCACGAGCTGTTCCTGGAGAAATTTTCCCCCTTTGGATTGAATCCACAAGCGATGGCGACCTGCTACGCAATGGCAGAGAATGTCTTCGCCGTCACCCAGGGTGGCATGGGAGAACCCGTGGTTGAAGACATAATCGATCGTCAGGTATACCTGAACCATCAGGAAGCAGTACCCGTCAATCCATACAGCGAGGAAAGGGAAACGCTCAAAATGCTGTCAGCCGGGCGTCCGATCGCGAATTCGCGGCTCAACGTGCTGGATGATGGCGGAGAGGAACTGCCGGATCGCCATATAGGTGAGATTGCCCTGCAGAGCGACTGCATGCTGACGGGGTATTACAAACGACCCGACCTGACAGAAATCGCCTTCCTGGATGGCTGGTATCTGACAGGAGATATGGGCTACATTGCTGACGGAGAATTGTATATTACCGGCAGGAAGAAAGATTTGATCATTGTGGGTGGAAAAAATATCTATCCTCAGGATATCGAACGGCTGGCAGGAGAGGTGGATGGGGTGCATCCCGGTAGAGTGGCTGCATTTGGCGTTTTCAACGATCGCACCGGCACAGAGGATGTCGTTGTCGTGGCGGAAGTGGAGGAATTGGCGGTCCAAGAGCCTGCTTTCACCAGTAATGAACCGGAACGCACTTTGGAGGAAATTGAGACTGAAATCAGGCGGCGCGTCACGCAGGGTTCAGATATCGCTTTACGGCATGTTTACCTGGTAGGCAGTAATTGGTTGGTTAAAACCAGCAGTGGTAAAGTAGCGCGCTCGGCGAACAGGGAGAAGTACCTGGAAGAGGTGGGATACTGAAGGTCCGGAAAAACCCTTCATACAACCATGGATAAATTACTTGACCAGGCTGCGTCCTGATCAGGGTTCGACCACGCAGCGAAAGCCGAGGTAGCTGTAGGCAGCGGTTGGCGGAGCGTGGTTGCGCCAGATTGAGGTCATCAGTCCGGCCTGGTAGAACCAGGCACCCCCGCGAGTCGATTTCCAACCGGTGTCTTCTGCCGGACCGGTAGGATTTTCTGTTGGGGAGTAGGCATAATAATGCTGTTTATACCAGTCATGGGTCCATTCCCAGGCGTTACCAGCCATATCGTGAACGCCGTAAGGGCTGACACCCTCGGAGTGCTGTCCAACCGGTACGGTGAACCACCCGCATTTGCCGTAGCGAGCTAATTCGCAGGTGACTGGTTCGTTACCCCACGGGAACTTTCTTTCATCGGTGCCGCGGGCAGCCTTTTCCCACTCGGCTTCGGTGGGCAGGCGTCCACTGCGCCACTCGCAGAAATTGTGCGCCTCGTACCATGTTACATCCATCACGGGGTGACCGACCCAGGTATCATTATAAATCCGAGAGCTGCCGCCAGTCGTGCAAACGCCAGCTTCTGCGCATTCCCGGTACATTTCGTTGGTGACTTCGAACTTGTCGATATAGAAGTCATCGAGATATACGCTGTGAGCTGGTTTTGCTGCCGCCT
>JAUXFR010000087.1 GCA_030622805.1 Anaerolineae bacterium
GGAAAATTAAACTACGCTACACAATTAAAAGACCATGAACCAATCATCGTACAATCCATTTCTCACAGCCCAACAGCAATTTAACAAAGCTGCAGAGCAATTAGAACTTGATCAGGCAACCCGTGATTTTCTACGAGCCCCAATGCGAGAATACCACTTCAGCATACCAGTTCGTATGGATGATGGAGAAATTCGTGTATTTCGCGGCTTCCGGGTATTACATAATGATGCGCGGGGTCCAGGGAAAGGGGGTATTCGTTTCCACCCAATGGAAACGATCGACACAATTCGAGCGCTCGCGATGTGGATGACATGGAAGTGCGCTGCTGTTGATATCCCGCTTGGTGGGAGTATGGGGGGCGTAATTGTTGACCCACATGATCTGAGTCCGCCGGAACAGGAACGACTGTGCCGCGGTTGGGTTCGGCAGATAGCAAAAAATATTGGCCCGCTGGCAGACGCACCGGCTCCTGATATCATGACAAGCGGTCAACATATGTTGTGGATGCTGGACGAGTACGAGACTATCCTTGGTGCGAAATATCCGGGTTTCATCACGGGAAAACCTGTAAATATGGGCGGCTCACTCGGCAGGATAGAAGCCGCCGGTTATGGTATCGTGATCACGATCCGAGAAGCTTTGAAGGAATTGAAAATCCAACTCAATCAAACCCGGGCAAGCTTTCAAGGTTTCGGCAGCGTAGCCAGACACGCAGTCCAGCTCTACCAGCAGATTGGTGGAGTCGTAACCTGCGTTTCTACCTGGAATCAGCGGGACGGACAATCATATGCATACCGAAAACTGGACGGCATCAATTACAAAGATTTGGTCGCGGTCACAGATCATTTCGGAGAAATTGATAAAAACAAAGCCGCAGACTTGGGGTATGAATGCCTGCCCGGTGAAGCCTGGATAGAACAAGATGTAGAAATCCTGGTACCGGCTGCAATTGAGAATCAAATCACATTAAATAACGTCAATAAGATCAGTCCCTCTGTAAAAATTATCGCCGAGGGTGCAAATGGACCGACCAGCCTCGAGGCGGATAAGGTGATATATGATCGTGATATTTTGATTATTCCGGACTTACTGGCTAATGCCGGTGGCGTAAGTGTCAGTTATTTTGAACAGGTGCAAAGCAATATGAATTATTACTGGCAGAAGGACGAAGTACTCGGCAAACTGGATCTTTATTTGACCTCCGCGTATGTTAACGCCTCCGATTTCGCGATCAGTGAGAACATGAGCATGAGAGATGCCGTATACCTGATCGCGGTTGACCGGGTAGCCCAGGCCTGCCATGACCGCGGATGGGTGTAATCATGCCCAGCTCAGATATCCCACAACTGGACAAATTTGATAGAAAATTTTTCGGTGCAGATAAGCGTTTGACCTGTATTGGAATGGGCGATTATGGCGGCAAAGCACACGGGTTGGCTAACATCCACGATGTACTTCTGTCGAAATTAGATATGGATGCATATCCTGGAATCCAGGTCGAGTTGCCAACCTTAACTGTTATTTGCACGGACGTATTCGACGCATTCATGCAGCGCAACCAGCTTTACGACGTTGCCTTTTCAGATATGCCTGATGACCGCATCGCACTGGCTTTTCAGAAAGCCGACCTTCCCTTTGATATCCTCGGCGACTTGCGAGCTCTTATTGCCCAGGTGCACACACCGCTGGCGATTCGCTCATCAAGCCTGTTGGAAGACGCAGTCAATGAACCATTTGCCGGTGTTTATGCCACCAAGATGACACCTAACAATCAATTCGATCCCGATATTCGTTTCCGCAAACTGGTAGAAGCAATCAAGTTCGTCTACGCTTCTACTTATTTTAAATCGGCGAAGGATTACATGAAAGCCACGGGACACAAGCCGGAAGAGGAGAAAATGGGGGTGATTATACAGGAAGTCGTTGGCAATCGTCACCAGTTCCGATTCTATCCAGAATTATCCGGCGTTGCCCGTTCGTATAACTACTATCCGATGGGAAAGGCAAAGCATGAAGACGGTGTGGTAAACCTTGCCCTGGGATTGGGTAAAACCATTGTCGACGGTGGAATTTCCTGGATTTATTCACCCACTTATCCAAAAGTTGATCCACCTTATCGATCGGTTGAAGAAATGCTCAAGTATACACAAACGGAGTTCTGGGCAGTAAATATGGGTGAACCTTTTGAATACAACCCGATCGAGGAGACCGAATACCTGCTGCTGGAAGATATCAGATCCGCTGAGAATGACGAAACTCTACGCTATCTGGCATCGACCTATAACCCGCAATCGGGCAGGTTGACTATTGGGATCAGCAGCAGCGGTCCGCGGGTGGTCACCTTCGCCCCGCTGCTGGTCTGGAAAGAAATGCCTCTAAATCAATTAATTAAGGACATGCTCTCTATTTGTGAAGAAACATTCGAGGCTCCCGTTGAGATCGAATTCGCCATGACCTTCAACCCACACCGCTTCGGTTTCCTTCAGGTACGGCAGATGGTCGTCGCAAGAGACGTCGTCGATATAAATGAAGAAGAACTACACAATGATAAGGTGCTGCTGGCTTCTGATACCGTATGTGGTAACGGAGTCAACAATCAAATAGAGGATATCGTTTACGTAAAACCAGATACCTTTGAAACCCGCCACACGCGGGTGATTGCCAATGAATTAACGCAGATTAACTCCAATCTAATAGAGAAGGGTCATCCTTATTTGCTGATCGCACTCGGTCGTCTGGGGACTACTGATCCATGGTTAGGCATCCCCATCCGCTGGGGTCAGATATCCGGCGCAAAAGCTATCGTTGAAACCACCCAGGAAAATATTCAAGTTGAACTCAGCCAGGGATCACACTTTTTCCATAATTTAACCAGCCTGGGCATTATTATTTTTTCAGTTTCTTTCAACAGCCCCCACCAGATTGATTGGGAGTGGTTGAGCCAACAGGAAATCATACAAGATTTGCAGTATGTACGACATGTAAAAATGCGCACCCACTTGTCGATCAAGGTTGACGGACGTACGGGGTGGGGCGTGATCCACAAATTCTGCGAATAAATGAAGCCGGTCAGAACCACCAGACAGGATCTAATATCTAAAAAAAACTATGACTGAAGATAAACCTATCGATCGATTGATCTACGAACTGAAAGAGCGCGCCAAAGAGCTAAACTGCCTGTACAGGGTGCAGGAGCTGCTCAGCGATCCACAGGCATCCATCGAGCAGACATGCAGCGGAATCGTGGAAGTTATTCCTTCTGGTTGGCAGTACCCTGATATCTGCCAGGCAATGATTACGCTTGGGGATGCAGTTTACCAGTCTCCAAACCTCATAGAAACACAATGGCTGCAGAGCGCTGGAATTGAAGTTCAGGAAAGAATAATCGGGAATATACGCGTCTTCTATACCGAAGAACGCCCAATCGAAGACGAAGGTCCGTTTCTCAAAGAAGAACGCAAATTGATCAACACCATCGCTGAACAAATCGGCTTACACATCCTGCACCACCAGTTGAGGGAAGTATTCCAGGATGATGCCAAACCTACCGCAGAGGTAAAAAGTGAATGGTGGGTAATCCTGGACCTGCTCGAACGAACGGATCCAAATTTATTGATGCGCATCTGCCGGAAAATGATCAACTACCTTTATTGGAAGGGCGTACCTGAAGCAGAGCGTTTACTGGACCTCTTCAATCCTTCGCATTCTGAAGAACAAGGATTCTTCCATGAAGTGAACCAACCCTTTCAGGTACAGGCAAGCGACACACCTTTGAGCGTAAGTGAGGATATATTCCGGACTGCCAGCAGCTATCTACCAGAAGAGGAAATCCTGGACAATATTCATAAATGGATTAAAGAAGATCGCTCTTGTTTCTTGGTCAACATCCTGGTCAATCCCAGTTCTTCGCTTGAAGAGATCAGCGCTGCTATCGAACGATATCACCATCTGGCTTCACAAGGGCTGGAGCTCTCGACATCTCGTGAAGAATGGTTCCGGGTGGCTCTTATCCGAAGAATACTAAGTGATCACGCGGACTATATAGAAATCGCAAAAAAATTCACCCGGGTGGACGAGTTCAGTCATTTTTTGCATAGAGTGATCTATCCAGTTGGGAGTCACGGGAAGTTGGGAGGTAAAAGTTCTGGCCTGTATCTGGCTGCGCAGATATTAAAGAGTTCATCCGCTGACGATAAGCTGCTCCAGGGGGTTAAAACCCCCAAGACCTGGTATCTGACTTCCGATGGAATTTTTTATTTTATGAGCTACAACAACCTGGAGGATATCGTCGAGCAGAAGTACAAAGACGTGGGTCAGGTACGTCAAGAATATCCCTACATAGTCAACCTCTTCAAGAATTCTCCCCTGCCGCCTGAGATCATCAAAGGGCTTTCTCTCGCTCTGGATGATTTTGGCGATGTTCCATTGATTGTGCGAAGTTCAAGTCTGCTGGAAGACAGAAGGGGTGCAGCTTTTGCAGGGAAGTACAAGAGCTTATTTGTCGCCAACCAGGGCAGCAAAGAAGAACGAATCGTATCACTCATGGATGCCATATCTGAAGTCTATGCCTCCATGTTCGGTCCGGATCCGCTCGAATACCGCAATGAACACGGCTTACAGGATTACCACGAAGAAATGGGCATCATGATCCAGGAGGTCGTCGGGAATCGCGTGGGTCCTTATTTTTTCCCGGTCTTTGCGGGGGTAGCCTTCAGCAATAACGAATTCCGCTGGTCGAGCCGCATCAAACGTTCGGATGGTCTGATTCGTTTAGTACCCGGATTGGGAACGCGCGCTGTTGATCGTCTGAGTGATGATTACCCGATCTTAATCACTCCTGGTCAACCTGGTCTGCGAGTGAACGTCACGATAGATGAAATCGTCCGTTATTCTCCTAAAATGATGGATGTTATCAACCTGGATACCGGATCATTCGAAACGATTGACATCCAGGAGCTGCTGAAAGAATATGGTCGCGATTTCCCAAATGTTCACCAGATCGTCTCTATCTTAAAACAGGATCATATTTACCAGCCGCGTTCAAAAATGTTAAATTTTTCCCAGGATGGATTTGTGGTAAGTTTCGAAGGCTTAATCACAAGAACCACATTTATAAAACAGATCCAATCGATTCTGAATTTACTTAAACAAACCTTCAATTATCCGGTGGACATAGAATTTGCACACGATGGAGAGAATTTTTTCCTGCTGCAGTGCCGGGCTCAAAGCTACGATATCGAAGGTCAGCCTCCGGATATTCCCAAAGATGTACCTCATGAAAGGTTGCTCTTCTCTGCCAACCGCTACATTTCCAATGGTTATGTTCCCGATATTTCACATATTGTCTATGTCGACCCGCAAGGATACAGCGAGCTGAGCAGCCCTCAAGAAATGAAAGCGATTGGTCGAGCTGTCGGACGCCTGAACCAGATCCTGCCAAAACAGAAGTTCATCTTGATGGGTCCAGGGCGCTGGGGCAGCCGGGGTGATATTAAACTTGGTGTAAGTGTGAGTTATTCGGATATCAACAATACCGCCATGCTGATAGAAATTGCCCGCCAACAGAAGGATTATATGCCTGACCCATCGTTCGGCACTCATTTCTTTCAGGATCTGGTGGAAGCATCCATTCGCTACCTCCCGCTCTACCCGGACGATTCGGGGGTGTTGTTCAACGATGCCTTCTTTACTGAGTCCAGAAATATCCTGACCGACATACTACCCGACCAAGCGAACCTGGTAGACGTACTTAAGGTCATCGACGTGGTCGACGCGGCAGATGGTCTAATGCTTTATGTACTTATGAACGCAGAAAGCAGTCATGCAGTAGCCCTGCTGAGCGATCCATTAGCGATGGTTGTCCAGACTCCCGCTGACAAAGCCGTGCACAGCGACATCATCCCACCGGAAGAGCATTGGAGTTGGCGAGTTCGAAGCGCAGAATCAATTGCAGCAGCGCTTGACCCGCATCGATTTGGGGTGGCTGGTTTCTATATCTTCGGCAGTGCAAAGAACGCCACAGCCGGACCTAAAAGCGATATCGATATCCTGATCCATTTACGCGGAACCGATGAACAGCGCGCTCAACTGCTCACCTGGCTGGAGGGATGGAATGACAGCCTCACATATATTAACTATCAACGGACCGGTCATCTGGTTGATAGTTTGCTGGATGTCCATTTCGTGACGGACGAGGATATTCAGAATCGCACCAGCTACGCTGCCAAAATCGGTGCGGTCAGCGACAGTGCCAGACCACTTACGATGGGTGTGAGTTGATAAAGTCTATCACGATAAGAATGAGAATACTGAATATCACTTAATCCAATACTGTCGTTCTGTATTCCCTAATCCGCAGACCGCCCTCTCTTAAATAATTTCCCGCGTCGCTCTCTGCGGATGCTCCGGATCAAACCGCACCGACGCCAGCTCCGGTCCATCATGTGCTGCTGAAAACAGATGCGTATTCCCAATCCTATCCTTCCAGTATCCGGTAATTCGAGCCGATTCATGGA
>JAUXFR010000162.1 GCA_030622805.1 Anaerolineae bacterium
AAATAAAAGAACCTTGACACGTGGAATGTGAAACATAGCAGGTGACACACAATATCTGGCGCTAGATATCTTACAAATGACACTGGAACCCTTACCTCACGAACTTCGCATTGGGATTGACATCGGCGGCACGTTTACCGACTTTGTTGTTTATAACCCCGAAAACAGAACTACGAAGAGCTTCAAACTGCTCTCTACCCCCAACGACCCAGCAGAAGCGGTACTTGATGGTCTCGATCAGATTTATCGAACACAGCCTACACTGCAAAATGTATCGAACGATCCGCAGGAGGATCAGGCTGAGCAGAATGACAGGTGGTTGCATGTACTGCATGGCTCAACGGTAGCCACCAACGCTCTGCTCGAACGAAAGGGCGCCCGGACCGCACTGATCACCACAGCAGGATTCCGTGATGTGCTTAAAATCGGTCGCCAAAACCGACCAGAGCTGTACAATCTGACTGCCGACTCGCCAACACCGCTGATACCCGGTGAGCTGCGTTTTGAAATCGACGAGCGAGTGGATCACCTGGGGCAGGTGCTGGAGGCGATAAACCCGGAGCAGGTGATTGAGTTGATCCCAAAGCTGCGAGCGCTGGATGTCTCTTCGGTAGCGGTTTGTTTCTTGTTCTCTTTCCTGCAGCCTGCGCACGAGCAGATTGCTGCAGAATACCTGCGCCAGGCTGGATTCAATGTTTCGGTCTCAAGCGACATCCTTCCGGAGTACCGTGAATACGAACGTATGAGCACTACTGTTGTGAATGCGTATGTCTCCCCGGTGCTGGATGGTTATTTATCGCGTCTGGAGAGCGCCTTCGAGCAGTCTGGCAGGATTGTCCACCTGCGGGTAATGCAGTCGAACGGCGGTATCATCAGTCCAGGTGACGCGAGCCGATACAGTGTACGCTGTATTCTATCAGGTCCTGCCGGCGGCGTGGTTGGATCGCAGTTTGTCGCTGAGCAGGTTTTTCAATATTCCTCGCGTGATGAAGCGAAAACTGAAGGGGAAGCGAGACGTTTGCGAGCGATCACGTTTGATATGGGGGGGACGTCGACGGATGTCTCGCTTATAGATGGTGTCCCGCAGGTTACGACGGAAGCACAAGTGGGCGGCTGCCCGATCCAAATACCCATGCTGGACATCCATTCCATTGGCGCTGGGGGCGGCTCCATCGCGATTGTGGACGCGGGCGGTGCGCTGCGAGTTGGTCCGCAGAGTGCGGGCGCCGTTCCAGGACCGGCTTGCTACGGGCGCGGCAACCTGCCTACTGTAACGGACGCCAACCTGGTGCTCGGGCGTCTGGTCGCGAAATACTTCCTGGGTGGAAAAATGGTGCTCGATACGGAGCGAGCGCACCAGGCATTAGCCAGTGTTGGAAAGCAGCTTGCCCTGAACGCTGTGGAGACCGCCCAGGGGATCGTGGAAATCGTCAACGCGCACATGGAACGCGCACTGCGCGTGATTTCCGTTGAGCGCGGCTACGATCCACAGTACTTCAGCCTGCTATCTTTTGGGGGCGCCGGTGGACTGCACGCTGCTGACCTGGCACGTGGATTGGGAATTCCGGAAGTGCTGGTGCCACCAATGGCTTCTACCCTGTCTGCTTTTGGGATGCTTACGGCGGATGTGGTGAAGGATTATACACGGACGGTCATGCTGACCGGTGACACGCCGTGGAAGGATATCGAATCGCTTCTGCGACCCCTTGTTGAGCGCGGCCTCAAGGAGGTACGAGATGAAGGGATAGCTGCCAGTGAGATGAATGTGGAACGCTACCTGGACATACGCTATCGTGGTCAATCTTATGAGCTAACGATCCCCTTTTCCGCGCAATTTAAATCAGATTTTCATGAGGAACACCGTCGTACCTATGGTTATGCGCGTCCAGATGCGCCGCTGGAAGTGGTCAATCTGCGTGTTAAATCTGTCGGGCGGGTGCAGGCGCCTTCTCTCGAAACGATACCGATGAGCACGCCAGAACCTTATGAAGCATATCTGGAAGAACGTGAGGTTGTGTTCTCATCCGGGGCGTTGAAGGTACCTTGCTATAAGGCTGAACTGCTGCGACCCGGAAACGTTATCTCAGGTCCGGCGCTGGTTGTGCGTGCGGATACTACCGTATTAATCCCTCCGCCCGATACTGCAGAAGTTGATGTATATAATAATTTATTGATTTCAATCGGAAAGAATTAATGGAAACATACGACCCAATCCGCCTGGAAATATTCAAACATTTATTTGCTGCTATCGCCGAAGAGATGGGTGCGGTGCTGCGTAAAGCGAGCTACTCGCCCAACATCAAGGAACGGCGTGATTTTTCCTGCGCGGTATTTGACACTCAGGGAAACATGATTGCTCAGGCAGCGCATATCCCTGTGCATCTGGGATCGATGCCGCTCTCTGTGCTGGCAGCCGTAAAACAATTTATGGATCCAGGATCAGGTCGGAGATTTGAATCATTTTCGATGCAGGATTTTTCAGGGACATTACCAAAACTGCATGGTGATCTAGAAGCGCAGGAAGGTTTATACCCGGGAGACATGATCGTGCTGAATGACCCGTTCCGAGGTGGGACGCACCTGCCGGATATCACACTTGTTACGCCCGTCTTTGTTGGAGAAGATGCAGCTTTATCTAAGGATGTCGAGCCTAGATTGTACGGCTTCGTCGCCAGCCGCGCTCACCACGCCGACGTTGGAGGAATGACCCCCGGTTCGATGCCGGTGGGACGTGAAATATACCAGGAGGGCTTGATCATCCCACCTGTGAAGCTGATGCGACGGGGAAATGTTGACAAGGGTATACTGGAATTGATCCTGGCCAACGTGAGAACGCCTGAAGAAAGGGCGGGGGATTTGTGGGCACAGATCGCTGCCAACCAACGCGGTGCGGAGCGGTTGATAGAGCTTGTCTCTCGTTATGGGGCTGAGCAGGTGTCTTTGTACATGGATTATCTGCTGGATTACACGGAACGAATGACGCGCAGGCTGATCGGTGACCTGCCAGACGGTCATTATTCATTTTCTGATCGTCTGGATGATGATGGCATCCATGATCATCCAGTGTCGATCCGGGTCAGTATCAGGATCGATGGGGAGAATGCGCAAGTGGATTTCAGCGGTTCTGACCGGCAGCAGACCGGCAGTGTGAACGCTGTCTACGCCATTACACTGTCGTGTGTTTATTACGTCTTCCGCAGCCTGCTGGGTCTTGATGTGCCTAATAATTCTGGCTGTCTGAAACCGATCGAGGTGATCGCCCCGCAAGGGACGGTGGTCAACGCGCTGCCACCGGCTGCTGTGGCGGGTGGCAATGTGGAGACATCGCAGCGTATTGTGGATGTCCTGCTGGGTGCTCTGGCGAAAGCTTCTCCAGAGACCGTACCGGCTGCCAGCCAGGGGACGATGAACAATGTCACGATTGGGGGGTACGATGATCAGAAGAAGACACCATTTGCATATTATGAAACCATCGGTGGTGGCATGGGCGCAAGACCGGATTCGGATGGACCTTCTGCGGTCCATTCACATATGACCAACACACTCAATACGCCAGTAGAGGCACTGGAGTATGCATACCCGCTAAGGGTGCTGCGCTATGAGGTGCGGCGAGGCTCTGGGGGGGAAGGTAAGTTCCGCGGCGGGGATGGGATTCGCCGTGACGTGCAGGTGCTGGTCGAATCGCAGGTGACGCTGCTCAGCGAACGGCGCAGTTTCCAACCTTATGGTCTGAATGGAGGGGAACCCGGTGACCGTGGAGAAAATGTGCTCATCCGAGATGGAGAGCAGATCAAGCTGCCAGGGAAGGGAACATTTGATTTTTACGCCGGCGATATATTGAGCATCCGCACGCCGGGTGGTGGGGGATTTGGAGAAAAAATCCAGTCCAAGGCATTAGATGGAATGCTCAAATAGAGGAAAGATCAATACAGAATAACGAGGGATATTTCTTAAGTCACATAAGTACTGCAACTTTATGCTCAATAATCCGTAATAATAAGTGGAGACAAAAAAATTTAACTTTAAAATGAGGAAGGGACTTTATGAGCTGCTGGCGCGTATTATTGTGTATCATTTTCCCCCCACTGGCTGTGATTGATAAGGGGTGCGGATCGATCATTATCACCACCATATTGACGTTGATCGGATGGGTGCCGGGGGTGATCGCGGCGTTGATCATCAACAACCAGTAATTAATGTTATGCTTTGAAGGTTGAATAGTATCTTTTCAGGAATTTCTTCTCTAGCTGCTTGGGTTGCTTTCACCTCGGGGTTTACTGATTCCAAGGTTCCAAGGTATGCGGAAGATATCGTAGCTGCCGTGCTGGTCCAGTTGATGGCCTGACCCACGCCGATCCTGCCGCCTTTATGGCTCGTTCCCAGCTTAACTAACGTACGCGCTGTAAAATGCTGCGAGGTGCGACCTGTCAGTTTAGAACGTGGTCATCCATATTAGTAGAAGATTATTTTGGTTTTGCGTAAAACTCCAACCCGTTCAAGAATTCGTCCGCCTGCTGTCGTGCGGATGTAGCATCGGTCGCGTCCAGCA
>JAUXFR010000041.1 GCA_030622805.1 Anaerolineae bacterium
CATCGGGATATATCATGGCAGACGGCAACACCGCAGCCGCACTGGGCGCAGTTTACGGTGGGGTGCAGTTCACCGCCTGGTATCCGATCACGCCCGCTTCGAGCCTGGTGGAAGGGTTGAACCAATACTTGCCGATGTTGCGAAAAGATACGATCCAGCCCGATAAGAACACTTATGCCGTTGTACAGGCTGAGGACGAACTTGCAGCGATCGGTATGGCGATTGGCGCCGGCTGGGCAGGTTTACGGTCGATGACCTCCACCTCGGGACCGGGTTTGAGTCTGATGGCTGAGTTCGCTGGTCTGGCGTATTTTGCTGAAGTCCCTGTAGTTATCTGGGACGTGCAGCGTGCGGGTCCGAGCACGGGTATACCCACACGAACCGGTCAGTGCGACCTGACTTTCACTTATTTCCTGGGTCATGGTGATACAAAACACATCATCCTGCTCCCTGGATCGGTCAGTGAGTGCTTCGAATTTGGCTGGAGAGCTTTTGATGTAGCCGAGAGGCTGCAGACGATCGTCTTTGTGCTGAGCGACCTCGATTTTGGCATGAATCAATGGATGACAGCGCCTTTTGAATACCCTAAAGACCCGATGGACCGCGGCAAGGTGCTCTGGGAGGAGGAACTTGAACGTCTCGATGGGGACTGGGCACGCTATCTAGATGTGGACGGAGATGGAATCCCCTACAGAACCGTCGTCGGGAACCGCCACCCCGATGCGCCATACTTCACCCGTGGCACCGGCCACAATGAATACGCCCGCTACAGTGAAGACCCACGTGTATATAAAGACCTGCTTGATAGGTTGAACAAGAAATATGAGACTGCGCGCAGCATACTGCCACAACCGGTCATAGATCGAATAGAAGACGCCGAGATCGGTATTATCGGTTTCGGATCAACGGATCCGGCAATCCAGGAAGCACGCCATTTCCTGGCAGAAGATGGCGTAAACACGGATTATTTACGTTTGAGAGCCATTCCTTTCTCTAACGAAGTCAGGGACTTCATTAATGGACATTCAAACACTTACATCGTAGAAATGAATCGAGACGGGCAGCTCCAACAACTGCTCACGATTGAATATCCCGATTTGGCGCTCAAGATCCTGCCTGCTCAGCATTTAGACGGCTTACCTCTGACAGCTAAACAAGTGCAGGACATGATCCTCACCAAGGAGGCAAAATCATCATGACTGAAACAAACCGCAAAGCAAAAATAAATCTGATTGGACTTGGCAAGAATGATTATCGCGGGAACCCCAGTACGCTTTGCAAGGGTTGCGGTCACAACTCGATCTCCAGCCAGATCATTGCCGCCTGCTACGAGATGGATCTGGTGCCCGAAAACCTGGTCAAATTCAGCGGTATCGGTTGTTCCAGCAAAAGCCCTACATACTTCCTGAACCGCTCCTTCGGCTTCAATGGATTACATGGAAGAATGCCTTCCTTAGCCACAGGCGCACTGCTGGCTGATCACACCCTCAAGGGTATCGGTATCAGTGGAGATGGTGATACAGCAAGCATTGGTATGGGTCAGTTTAAACATGTCATACGCCGCAACTTGAGCATGGTGTACATTATCGAAAATAACGGTGTCTACGGACTCACCAAAGGTCAATTTTCAGCTACTGCCGAAGTAGGTTTATCGTTGAAAGCGCAGGGGACGAATCCCTATATGCCCATCGATATCGCCTGGGAAGCACTCGTAGGGAACGCCACCTTCGTAGCACGGTCGTTTGCTGGGGATCCGAAACAGGTGAAGGAACTGATTAAAGCAGCGTTGCACCATGACGGGATTGCTGTATTGGATATTATCAGCCCGTGTGTAACCTTTAACAATAAGGATGATGCCCACCATTCTTACGCTTGGGGTAAACTGCACGAAGTTGCATTACAGGAATTATCGTATGTTCCTCCCGCAGAGGAGATAATGGTTGAATACCAGCCTGGAGAAGCCACAGAGGTTACCATGCACGATGGTTCGAAGGTCATCCTGAAGAAACTTGAACAGGACCACGATCCGACAGATCGTGCCGCTGCGATGCGTATCCTCGAAGCAGCGAATGCCAAACAATGGTTGTTAACTGGCTTGATCTACTACCAACCAAAACAACCATCCATGGCTGATATTTATAATATTACAGATACACCACTTAACCGTCTGAACGAGAGCCGAATTCGCCCCCCTCGTGATACAATCGCTCAGATTAACGAATTAATGTTCTAAAATCAGACTTCAATACACTTATGTGTTGGTTATTGCCTGGAGGCGTTCTCCGCTGCCGAAGCATTCTCTAGTCATGCTGGGGACCGCCTCATGTGTTTTATATGAATTATTAATCTCAGCAAGATTGACGCCCACTAAAATTTGTCATCCTGCTCTTGTCGCCATGCACATGGGTTCGATGGTATAATTTTTGACGAATTTTTTGATATTTGTCAAGGTTTTTTACACCGGCGCGCTTCAAGGAGCCTGTATTGGCGTTCAACTTACTCAATTGGTTGCTAGGTTTTTTCTCTCTTGACATCGGTATTGACCTGGGAACGTCCAATACCCTGGTGTTCGTAAGGGGAAAAGGTATCACAATTCATGAGCCCTCCTGGGTAGCAATAAACAAGCGAACCCGCGAACCATTAGCAATCGGTGCTGAGGCCAAGGAGATGGTCGGACGAACACCAGCAAACGTGGTCGCCATCAGACCGTTGCGTGACGGCGTCATCTCGGAGTTTGAGATAACCCTGGCAATGCTGGAATACTTTATCGGAAAAGCGCACGAACAGAGCCTGGTGCCGGTTCCCCGACCACGAGTTGTAATCGGCATACCTTCTGGTGTGACGGAGGTTGAGAAGCGTGCGGTGTTCGATGCAGCCATGTCTGCCGGCGCCCGAGAAGTCGGGCTTATCGAAGAACCCTTTGCTGCGGCTTTGGGGGCGGGCTTACCGGTCTCAGAGATAACTGGCAGCATGATTGTGGATATCGGTGGGGGCACCTCGGAGGTAGCCATCTTATCAATGCGCGGTGTGGTCGTTTCCCGATCCTTACGCGTTGCAGGTGACGAGATGGATCAGGACATCATCCAATATATGCGTACAAAATACAACCTGCTGATCGGAGAACGTATGGCTGAACAGGCAAAAATTGATATCGGCTCCGCTTACCACCTGCCTGAAGAAAAAACAATGACCCTGCGAGGTCGGAACCTGGTAACCGGACTGCCGGAAGCGGTTGAAGTATCATCCGTCGAGATACGCGAGGCGATCTCAGGCTCTACTCAGACCATTATCGATACGATAAAAGATTCCTTGGACGAGGCGCCCCCTGAAATCGTTGCGGATTTGATGGATAACGGCATTTGTCTGGCGGGCGGCGGTTCGCAGCTCCAGGCTTTGGATAAACGATTATCCGACGAACTGCGTGTCAGGGTATGGGTCGCTGAGGACCCAATGTGCTGTGTTGCCAGAGGCGCAGGGATGGTCCTGGAAAACTACGATTTCCTGAAAGGTATCTTAGTTGGTCTGGAGCGCGGCAGTACTCGCCATGAATAAGATATAAGTAATCTATGAAGAAATCTCCTTCACGTACACTGCAGACGGTCGTCCTGAGCCTGGTCGTGATCGGCGTGATTGCACTGGCGCTGGGAGGCTACCTTACCCCTATCACACGTTTCGTAATTTCCCCGTTGGTATCTGCCCAAACATGGATTTCAACGCGCGTTCTGGCTATTCAGAACTATTTAGACGCGCCGCAAGACCTGGCACGGCTCAGGCAGAGAAACCTGGAACTTGAAAGCGAAGTTTCACGTCTACAAGCAGAAGTTATTGAGTTAAAACAACAAATTACGGAAACGAGAGTGCTTGAGGCGCTTGTGGACTTCGCGAGAGTAAATCCGGAAAATCGATACGTAGCTGCGAAAGTGATCGGGCGGGACCCAAGCCCGTTCCTGCAGTACGTGCTCATCAATCGTGGATCAGACGATGGGCTTCGCCGCGGCATGCCCGTTGTCACCCAGCAAGGTCTGGTTGGACGCGTTGCAGCCGTTACCGCGAACGCAGCCAGGGTGCAGTTGATCACAGACGCAGGTTCCAATGTGAACGTCAAGTTGGAACCATCCCGCGCTCAGGCAGTACTTCAGGGCGATGTGACCGGGGAGCTGTCTTTGGATATGATTCCTCAATCGGCTGAAGTACAAATTGGAGATCTGGTGCTAACTTCCGGTCTCGGTGGCAATTTCCCTGCCGACATACTGGTCGGACAGGTCACCAGTGTCCGCAGCCGGGACACCGACCTAGCCCAGACAGCATCGGTCCAGCCATCAGAAGATTTCTCACAACTGGAAATCTTACTGGTGATCACAAACTTCCGACCGATCGATACCTCACCGCTTATTCCAGAAGAGAGCGCGCCTTAATTCATCCGCATAATGTGGTTTGTGTGCCTGATCCCAGCCAGCCGAAATAACCTCTCTAGAATATGTCTATGGCTATTTTAATCGCTATCCCAATTTTCAGCGTACTCATAATTTTGCAGACTGCTCTCGTAAGCAGGATCCATCTTCTGCAAGGTACAGCAGACCTGGTTTTGCTGACCGTGATCGCATGGGCGCTTCAGAAACGTGTTCAAACGGCATGGCACTGGGGTATAATTGCCGGGTTGCTCATAAGCTTTGTATCAGGACTGCCATTTTTTATTCACTTGATCACCTACCTGGCTGCCGTTGGAATAGCACTTCTTCTTCGTCAAAGGGTCTGGCAGGTGCCGATCCTGGCGATGTTTGTAACAATCGTTCTGAGCACATTACTTATGCACGCACTATCTCTGATTGGACTGCGCATAAATGGTGCACCAATACCCGTATTTCAGGCGTTTAATACCATCACGCTGCCCAGTCTGCTGCTGAATATTCTCGTCGGTATACCCATCTACGCTTTGCTGACAGAACTGGCTAACGTGCTTTATCCAGAAGAAATCGAAGTATGAAAGCAAATAACTCCACACAAAATCGACTTACACGCCGGCGGATCATAGCATTTGCTGTGATTCTCGTCCTGGCATTCGCCATCTTTCTTGGGCGTTTGTTTTTTATGCAGATACTCCAACCAGATGAATGGGTTGTCCAGGCGCAGGATAACAACACCCAGGCATTCAACCTGCCCGCTTTACGTGGGATCATCTATGACCGGAATGACACGATCTTGTCGCGCAACGTTGCTTCTTACAATATCACCCTCATTGCCGCAGGTCTGCCCGACGACGAGGGCGCTGTACAAGAAATATTCCGGGAACTCTCAGAACTGATAGACCTCCCGGTTAATCAGGGAGAATTAACACTGGAGGATCCATATGTGCCGTGTATCTCTGATCATGGGATCGCCCAGATTGCGCTGTATGGTGAATCAGCAACGCCATATACCGAAGTACAGGTGAAATGTGACGTAAAAGAAGAGATCGCCATGATTGTGCGCGAAAAATCAATGGATTGGCCGGGTATAAGCGTAGAAATCCAGCCGATTCGTGACTATCCGACCGGCTCTCTGACTGCCTCAATCGTAGGATTTCTGGGTCCCATCCCTGCTTTACAGGAAGAATTTTACCGGGAACTAGGTTTCCAGGCGAATCGGGACAAGGTCGGGTACGCAGGAATAGAATTGCAGTTCCAGGAACTGCTGGCAGGATTGAACGGTCGTCGGGTTGCTGAGATTGATGTTGCTGGAAAGATCCTAAAACCTGATATCGAGGAACCCAAACAACCACAAGACGGTCATAGTCTACGACTAACATTGGATACACGGCTGCAGCAAGCTTCTGAGGAGATCCTGAAAGACGAAATGCAGGACTGGAACGATTATTTTGGCAAAATCGTTTATAACAGCGGGGTGGTCATTGCCATGAATCCACAGACAGGGGAAATCCTGTCGATGGTTTCCTACCCAAATTACGAAAACAACAGGATGTCGCGTTTTATCCCTGCGTATTACTACAACCAGCTGGCTAATGATCCAACAAAACCACTGCTGAATCATGCTGTTGGCGATGTACTTCCTGCTGGATCGGTCTTCAAGCTCGCAACTGCCGTAGGAGCGCTTAATGAGGGCGTCGTAACTCCCGATCAAATCATTGATACCCCCCCGAAAATCGAGATTACAGAGAAATACTACGCTAATGATCCAGGCAGAGCTCGTGAATTTGTGGACTGGAATGAGGCTGGTTTTGGTCAACTGGATTTTGTGCACGGTTTAGCAAACTCGAGCAACGTTTATTTCTATAAACTAGGCGGTGGTTATAAAGATGAGGTTCCTGACGGCGGTCTCGGAATATGCCGTCTCGGCACCTATGCCGCGGCGTTGGGTTATGGCGATGCTGCAGGTGTTGGGCTGCCCGATGAGGAAGATGGGCTGATTCCAGACCCTACCTGGAAAAGAATTAACCACGCAGAAAGTTGGTCTTCTGGGGATACTTATATCGCCAGTGTAGGTCAGGGATACGTTCTGGCTACCCCGATCCAGGTATTGTTATCCGCCGCGATTATCGCAAATGATGGCAAGTATATGCAGCCCACTTTACTGAGAGACGTACTCGATCCGGATGGAAATGTTGTTGAATTGTGGGTGGATGAAGAAGGGAACTACTACGATGCACCCGTACCAGGCGCACGCCAGATTTCTCCATTCAAAGAATACCAGAATTGGGATATAACCGAAGACCCGGTTATTCAGGAGTTTGGCGAAACCACAATTCGTGGTTGTGAGCCGATCATCGGTCAAACGAAAACCGTAGAACCCTGGGTGCTTGATGAAGTCCAGGAGGGGATGCGGATGGCTGTGACTATAGGCACTCTCAAGAAACAGTTCGACGGCGCCACGATCTCGGCTGCTGGAAAAACCGGGACGGCGGAATACTGCGATCAGTACGCACTGGCTAAGAACCTTTGTATTCCAGGCAACTGGCCAACCCATGCTTGGACAGTGGGCTACGCACCATACGAAAATCCTGAAATTGCAGTTTTGGCTTTTGTATACAACGGCGGTGAGGGGTCAAGCGTGGCAGGACCGATTGTCCGCAGGGTTCTTGAAGCTTATTTTGAGCTAAATGCGATCGATTCCGCAGCGCAGAACCCGTAAGCCGTTGTCCGGTCGTGCCAAAATCAGAATAGAAAACACTATTCGAATGCTTATTCAATAATTTTTTATGCGCGAACCATCCTCCACAACCTGGCAACATTTCGACTTCCTTCTGCTCGGAGCAGTTGCACTTTTGGTGATCTTCGGGATCACCATGATCCGCTCTGCTATCGCTGGTAATATCGAACTGCTTGAATTAAACCTGGTCGGTCGTCAGATCATCTTTGCGATAGGCGGGTTCGTCATCATCATTGTTACGGCCTCGATCGATTACCATCTCTGGGCATCATTGAGTCGCACTATGTACATCGGCACAGTTCTGGTATTGGCTGTGCTGTTCATTGTCGGGTCAGCCGTGTTTGGGTCCGCCCGTTGGTTTGATACGGGGGTGATCCTCATTCAACCCTCAGAGATCGCTAAAATAATTCTCATCATCGTCCTGGCGTATTTCTTTTCCCGCAATATGGGAGATGCCCTGGATTTAAAAGCCATCGCACGCAGTCTGCTGATGACAATGGGTATCGTGATATGGATCCTGCTGCAGCCCAATCTCAGCACCTCGATTGTGATGCTCGTGATCTGGTTCGCGCTCCTGTGGGCGAGCGGTTTAAAGTTGAAGCACTTGCTGCTCTTTTTGGGTGTGGGTATTGTGATACCACTGGCAAGTTTTCCATTCCTGTTCGACTATCAGAAGCAGCGTATTCTGAATTTCATCTTTCCTGACCCGGACGCCACATTCGGGGAGATCTATAATATTCGGCAAGCGCTGATTACGATCGGCTCAGGAGGTTGGTTTGGGCAGGGTTATGGTCAGGGCTCTCAGGTGCAGTCGCGCTTTCTGAAGGTGCGCCATACCGACTTCATCTTTTCAGCCACGGCGCAGGAATTTGGTTTTGTCGGCACACTCATCGTAATGCTGCTGCTGTTGTTCGTGATCTTCCGCTGTCTGCGCGCGGCTCGTTTAGCCAGAGATAGTTTTGGTGCGCTGATTGCCTATGGGGTCGCGACTATGATCGCCTTCCAGGCTATCGTCAACATCGGTGTCAATCTCAATTTGCTGCCAGCGACAGGTCTGACGCTGCCGTTGGTCAGCTATGGGGGTAGTTCTTTGCTTTCGATCCTGCTCGGAATCGGTCTCGTCGAAAGCGTGATCCTTCGGCAAAAGAGTTTAGAATTCTGATATATTGAGGCGTAGTGATGAATACTATGAAAAAACCCGCCCGGGTCCGTTTTGCACCATCACCAACTGGAAAAACACACCTTGGATCTGCGAGGACCGCTTTATATGATTATCTCCTCGCCCGTCAGACAGGAGGCCAGTTCATCTTGCGGATCGAGGACACGGATCAGAAGCGCTACGTTCCCGGCGCTGAAGATGAATTGATGAGCAGTCTGCGGTGGCTGGGATTGGACTGGGATGAAGGTCCGGACGTCGGCGGACCGCATGCGCCTTACC
>JAUXFR010000094.1 GCA_030622805.1 Anaerolineae bacterium
GAAAATAAGCCCTGTAATGCATCACCAGCCTGTTTAGGAAGATTATCCGCCATATCTTCGACTCTTTTTCGTTGAAGGATTATTTCGGTAATTTCTTCCATACCACCCCGGGTATCATTGGATGCGAGCACAAATCCCCACAATTCGGCTATTATCTGCAGGAATCCAAAATCCTGACCTTCGAGACTCTGTCTAAAATCAGGCATTGGTGGGAAGCTTCCTCTATCCCCCTATCCTAGGATACGATTTCGATAGCCCCCGGAATGATCTCGATTTCAATATCGCGGATATCAGATCCATAACCGGCATAAACCTCTCCGTCAGTGTGCATGAATAAGGGTTGATCAGAACTTATACGCATCCTCTTGAATTCACCGATCCTCACTTGAGGGAAACGTTCATGAGTACCTTTCATGACTTCAGGGAGTATGCGCAGGATCATGGGACGGGACACCTTTTCAATCCACGCATAATGCAGGACGCCATCATCTGGTCGTGCTTCAGGAGCGATCAAGAACCCCCCGCCTTCGCGGCTGCCATTGCATGCTACCAGCATAAAGATATCATCCTCCCATGATTCTTGATCTGTCTCGATCCGCATGTGTGGTGAAACGATACGACTGGCAAGCGTTTGCAGCACAGCAGTCATGTAAGCCGCAAATCCACGCAGTCGTTTCATTTGCTGAAATCGTTCCACTACAGTGGCGTCAAATCCTATACCCAGAGCATTGCTCCAATACTCCACTTCGCTATTTCCGTGAAGCAGTTTACCGATATCTATCGGTCTTGGTTTTCCAGTAAATATCTGCCGGATCGCATAACTCGGTCGGCTGTCCACGCCCACTGCATGTGCAAAATCATTACCCGAGCCGTAAGGTATGATCCCTAACTTCGGTCGGCGTTCCTTTGGTATTTGCATTAAGCCGTTCACAATCTCGTGAATGGTACCATCACCACCAACCGCAATGACCAAGTCATAGCCTTCTTCACCTGCTCTGACAGCCAGGTCTTTCGCGTGGATCGGAAATACTGTTCCTGACCAATCTGCGTCGATATATTGCTCGACTATTTTGCGTAAATCTGCGCTGCTTTGCCAGGCGCGGCCTAAATCCGCGTTAGGGTTAACGATGATTTTAACTTTCTGATCAGTCATTAAAAATACCGTTCTTTCAATTCATGTTTTGGTAGGATGATCTGACCTTCATCGAGATCGCCAATCATTATGGTAGTTTCGGGTTTCGAAGCAGCGATCCAAGCTGTATAGGCTGCTACAAGCGCATCGAGTTCCCCGGGCTCGTATAAAGTATCTAATGGCAGCATGCCATTCAGCAGTCGGAAGCGCGTGATTTCCTCAAATAAACGCATTGGATCTGCCACTTTTAGATCATGATCGTATAACACAAGCTGGCGTTGCAGGCGCCCTTCCAGCGTTTTTTTATTAAATGGGAGGATGCCGAGTAAAACGCTGAAACTTGCGTGTGGATAAACCTCCATATATTGACAACCAGCTTCATCATCTGGATACGCACGATACCCGAAGTCCTCTAATCGTTCGTAAATGTAAAACCCCATCTGCATCCAGTTGGGACAATCCTCCATTTTTCTCGGTGTACGTGGTATGCGGATATTTCTTTGCCATAACAGATACTCGACCACACGAAAGTCTTCCCAACGACCAGGATTAGGGACAGGTGACAGGTTCTGCCGGCGGGCACTATCCGACATCAAACCAAGATTCGGTCTGCGCGGCGCGCAAATTCCCACAAATGCTTTATTTTGCCCGGCAGCAAATGCAAGCACATCATCAATAGTCCCTTGGTTATTGATAATGGGACTAAGCTCGTGGTTAATGGCCGCATAAACAAACGGTCGTCTACCAGCGGTTGGGTCGATACCGAAGAATATCGTATCGTTGAACAACATCTCACTCAAAGTTTAGCGCATAATCCTTAATGTGGCAATAATTAAATTATGAAATCTGTCATATAAAAAAGGATACACCTGTCTTTTGACGAGATATCCTACCTGGACTATACTTATGTAGTCGAGTGGTCTGATCGGCTTGTACACATTTAGTCAAATAGGAATTCATGGCTATGGAGGTACAATCCCAATTTTATCAGGCTCTCGATAAAGATTACAATTATTACGTAGAACAATAATCAAATGCAAAGTTGTGAACGAGAGTAATATGATAATCTTATTAAATTTTCCATAAACCACAAGGAGTTTTATAAATGACAAACAAATTTAAATTAACTTATGCAACCATGTTCGAACCACCAGAAGAACTGCACACACGCTTTGAAGACGCTCTGAAGAAGATCAAAGCCTCTATGGGTCAGGAACAGAGCATGATCATTAATGGGCAGGATCGCTATTCAGATGAGAAATTTGAAGATTACTCTCCAATCAACACCGATATGTTGCTCGGTGTTTTCCAGAAGGGCAATGCCGGAGATGCCGCAGATGCACTTTCTGCCGCGAGAAAAGCATTCCCACCCTGGCGCGCTACAAAATGGCAGGACCGCGTCGCTTTACTGCGCCGGGCAGCAGATCTTATCGATGAACGCATCTTCGACATCGGCGCCGTTATGGCTCTTGAAGTGGGGAAAAACCGCATGGAGGCTCTGGGAGATGTCGCCGAGACAGCCGACCTGATCCGCTACGCCTGCTATCAAATGGAGAAGAACGATGGATCCACCGTTGAAATGGGCAAAGACCCTCTCAAGGGTTATAACGCTACCAACTTCTCTGTTCTACGCCCTTATGGAGTCTGGCTTGTAATCAGCCCGTTCAATTTCCCCACCGCACTTACTGGCGGTCCCGCAGGCTCGGCGCTGGTAACCGGGAACACAATCGTCATGAAACCAGCAACCGATACCCCCTGGGTGGTCCGCATGCTCGCTGAGTGCTTTCGCGACGCAGGGATACCCGATGGGGTGTTCAATTATGTCACCGGACCTGGAAGAACCCTGGGGCAGGCTCTGATCGATAGCCCTGAAGTTGACGGTGTGACATTTACCGGATCCTTTGATGTCGGGATGAAAATTTTCCGTGATTTTGCCCAGGGTAATTATGTCCGTCCCATCATTCTGGAACTTGGCGGTAAAAACCCTGCCATCGTATCACGCAATGCAGACCTCGAGCGTGCCGCAATCGGGATTATCAGATCGTCTTTTGGATTGCAGGGTCAGAAATGCTCTGCCTGCTCACGAATTTACATCGAAGAACAAGTATATGACGATCTGGTTGGCAGACTGGTTGAGCTGACTGAAAAGATCTCCATTGGAGATCCAACCGAGCGACAGGTGTGGATGGGTCCGGTAATCAACCAATATTCGTTTGAGGATTATAAGAACTTCATTGACGATTTAGCAAGTTCGGGCAATATCCTGATCGGTGGCGACATGCTTACAACCGGTCAGCTGGCAAAGGGCTACTTCTGTGAACCAACCCTGGTTGCCGACCTGCCTCTGGAACACCATCTCTGGAAGCAGGAAATGTTCCTTCCAATCAGCACAATTGCCAAAGTGAAAAGCCTGGATGACGCAATGGCTCTAGCGAACGATGTGAACTACGGTCTTACTGCCGGATTCTACGGCTCGAAAGAAGAGACCAAATGGTTCTTTGAAAACATACAATCTGGCGTAACCTATGCCAACCGCCCACAAGGAGCGACAACGGGTGCCTGGCCAGGATTCCAACCATTCGGCGGCTGGAAGGGCTCCGGGTCGTCCGGTAAAAACGCTGGCGGTCACTACTATTTACCGCTGTATATGCACGAGCAAATTCAGACTCTGATAGACTAAAAAACGGAAATTTGCAGGAGCCGCTGCATCCAGCGGCTTCCTTCGAATTGTTGAAATTTCCTGGTCTTGACAAAATCTAAGCAGGAAGATCATCTTCCAGAAAGTCCGAGTGTTTAATCATGTCAAAAGTAATCACCCTTTCTGAAGCGATTAATGAATATGTAAACAATGGCGACACGATCTACGCGGCCGGATTCACGCACCTGATTCCATTTGCTGCGGGTCACGAGATTATCCGCCAGGGGATCAGGAACCTTACACTTGCTCGAGCAACACCGGACTTGATCTATGATCAAATGGTTGCAGCAGGTTGTGCAAGCAAGGTGATCTTTTCTTATATGGGAAATCCTGGAGTAGGTTCTTTACACATCGTACGATCCCAAATCGAGACCGGTAGATTGGAATGGGAAGAATACTCGCATTTTGGAATGATTACGCGTCTCCAGGCTGGGGCGGCTGGACTCCCCTTCATGCCCATGAAACAGACTGCCGCTGTGGATTTGGAAATGATGAATCCGAATTACAGACGGGTGCTTGACCCTTATTCAGGAGAAGAAGTGGTCGTTGTACCTGCACTAAACCCGGATGTTGCCATCGTCCATGTCCAGCGCGCTGATGAAAATGGTAACGCCCATATCTGGGGAATCACTGGTGAACAAAGAGAAGCCGCCTTTGCTTCTTCTAAAGTAATCCTGACCGCCGAAGAAATCGTCGATCAAAAAACAATCCGATCCGATCCCAATCGCACTCTGATCCCCGGTATCATTGTTGATGCAGTTTGTCATGTGCCCTTTGCCGCGCATCCCTCCTATACTCAGGGTTATTACGATCGTGATAACACATTCTATTTAGAGTGGGACAAGATCAGTCGTTCTGCCGAAAGTGTCCAAGCATACCTGGAGGAGTGGGTTTATGGAGTCCAGAATCGCCGGGAATACGTGCACAAGTTAGGTCCCGAGGTCCGCGATAGACTTCGTGTTGAAGAACGCTTGAGCACACCTGTCAACTATGGCAAATATTGAATCCACTAATAAACACTAATCTTCACTAATATTTCTGAATATGACTGATTTACTATACAAGGATGAGGTGTATGCCATAATTGGTGCAGCTATGGAAGTCTACAACTTCCTAGGACCAGGATTCCTTGAAGCTGTTTACCAAGAAGCATTTGAGATAGAATTAACGGATCGAAACATACCGTACTCTTCCCAACCAAAACTTCCGATTCGCTATAAAGAATATCACTTGAAGAAGTGCTATTATGCAGATCTTTTAGTATTCGAAAAAATTATCGTTGAAATTAAGGCGCAAAATAGGCTAGCACCCTCTGATCAGGCGCAATTATTGAACGAATTGAAAGTATCCCAATTAGATTTGGGTTTATTAATTAATTTCGGTTCACCCAATAAGCTAGAATGGAAAAGAATGATCTTGACATACAAATATTCCAGCTCTCACAACAAATCTTTTTCAAATATCATCATAAATGATTAGCGTTATTAGCGAAAATTAGCGGAAAATATAATGACCCAAAATTCATCCTTCACTTCACCCGAACTCCTCACCATCAACGCCTCCCGCTTGCTGCGAGATGGCGATGTTGTTTTTGTGGGAGTTGGGCTGCCCAACCTCGCCTGCAACTTGGCTATGCGCACACACGCGCCGAATCTACTGCTGATCTATGAAGCAGGTGTGATTGGAGCCCAACCAGCTCGCCTACCACTCTCGATCGGCGATCCAACGCTGGTCAGTGGCGCTGCTGCCGTTTGCAGTATGTACGATATCTTTGCACTCTATCTCCAGCGTGGGAAGGTGGACGTCGGTTTTATGGGTGGAGCGCAGATTGACCGCTTTTGCAACATCAACGCCACCGTTATTGGAGATTACCAACAACCAAAAGTAAGACTGCCAGGCTCGGGTGGGTCGAAGGAAATCGCTGCCTGGGCAAACCGCTGCTATATAATTACCTACCACCAGAAAAGGCGTTTCCCAGAAAAGGTGGATTTTCGTACTTCCGCTGGATTCCTGAGCAGCAGGTCTGAACGTGAATCTATCGGGCTGCGAGGTGGCGGTCCGCAGGCTGTCGTAACAGATATCGGAATCATGGAACCCGATCATACTGGTGAGTTGGTACTGGCAGCCTTACATCCAGGAGCCAGTGTTGAGCAGGCAAAAGCGAACACAGGCTGGGACCTTAAAGTAGCTGACGATCTGCGCCTAACTGAACCTCCATCCCAAGTAGAGCTCCAAATCTTGCACGAGGAACTGGACCCAGATGGAATATATATAAAATGACCTTCATCCTGGCACCCACCCCGATCCTCATTATCCTGGTATTAATGGTCGGTCTTCGTTGGAGTGCGGCACGCGCCGGCGCGGC
>JAUXFR010000166.1 GCA_030622805.1 Anaerolineae bacterium
GAGCAACGAGATATTTTTTCAGTGCTGCCAGTGGATGGGAAATCGCTATCAAAGCAAGACTCGGGCGGCTGTAGTTGAGTGAGGATAAACGATGAATAAACCCGAAATGGAACCCCAAGAAGGACGCCCAACATACCGCATCATGGACCTGGATGCAACAGAGAGACCGCGCGAGCGATTGGCTCGTCTTGGAGCGAAAAACCTGAGCAAAGCGGAACTATTGGCGATATTACTGCGAACAGGAATTCCAGGAGAGAATGCAGTTCAGGTAGGACAGCGTCTGCTGCAGGACCTGGGTGATCTACCAGGTTTGCACCGCGCAAGTTATGAGGAAGTCTGCAACCAGAAAGGAGTGGGTCCGGCTAAAGCAGCGCAGATCAAAGCCGCAATCGAGTTGGGTCGTCGATTGGCGCATGAATCACCTGAAGAGCGTACCGTTATCCAAAACCCAGAAGACGCTGCCGGAATGGTACTTTACGAGATGAGCGCGCTGGAACAGGAGGAGCTGCGAGTTTTCCTGCTCGACACTCGCAACCGGGTGAATAAAATCAAGCTGGTTTATAAAGGCTCTCTGAACACTTCCCAGGTGCGGGTTGCAGAAATATTCATGGACGCCGTGCGCAGCAACGCGGCGGCAATTATCGTGGTTCACAATCATCCGAGCGGCGACCCATCACCCAGTCCCGATGATATCGCCATTACCCGCGCCATCGTGCAGGCTGGTCAGCTGCTCGACATCCAGGTTCTGGACCACCTGATCATCGGTGGGGGAAAATTTGTATCGCTGAAGGAACGCGGCCTGGGATTTGCTTAACTCGATCTTCGAGAATAATCACGCTAATAATTAATAAGCAGGGATGAGTTATGCTGTCATTCGAACTCGAAAGCCGCTGAACTCACCCGTCCCGGTTCCCCATTCTGTGTTTACGCGGCTGACGCTAGATGATCTCGGGCCGCGTCGCAAGGCTGACAGCAGTTGATCAAGATGATCACGCTCACCCTCCGCCAGCACCTCTACCGTGTTGTCCCATTTGTTGCGTACCCAACCAGTTACGCCCAGGGAGGATGCAGAATACTGGACGAAAGCACGAAAGCTAACGCCCTGCACTCGCCCTTCTACAATGGCATGTAGCCGTACCTGGTCATTGGTCATGCTGCCCTCCTGTCTCCTCAGATCCCATCATTGACACAGATTCAACCTCCCAGAAATGCCATCAGCGGTGTGATCGTAATAATACTCAGCAGCGTCGTTATAAACACGACCGAGGTGACAAATTCAGGGACGACATCATACTCGGTTGCTAATACGGTTGTCAGCACGGCGGCAGGCATGGCTGCCTGCATGACACCTGCCTGCTGAAAGGATCCCTGGATTTGAAATAACATGCTCAATCCAATCGCCAAAACCGGGCTTACGATCAATCTAACACTACTGGCTACGACCAGCGGCACGATATTACCTGCCAGACGGACAGAACGCAATTGCATTCCCAAAAGCACCAGCATGGTTGGAATAGAAGCTTCCCCGAGCAGTCGGGTCGCCCGTTCTACGGGCAGGGGCAGCTTCCAACCTGCGTAAACGAAAATCAGCGCCAGCACCATCGCATAAATCGCAGGCACTTTAACCAGGTTTTTCAAAGACTGACCCACGCTTTCCTTTCCCATGCTGGCGATCACGACTCCGACGGTGTAGACAAGAATGGCATCGATTACAAAGAAAACGCTGGCATAACCCAGGGCTTTCTCACCAAACCCGAACAGCACTATAGCCAGACCGAAGTTTCCCGCGTTCACCAGCATCGTGGTAATGACTACACCCGCCAGGATGGGTCTTTCAAAACGTAAGCCCTTTCCGATCAACCATGCGATCAATCCCACCAGCATCAGCACGACGACCGTAAAAGCAGACATCTTTAAGATATCACCGTTGCTCAGTTCGCTGCTCGTGAGCAGGATGAACAGCAGGCAGGGACTGAAGATATAAAAAGTGACCCGCGAAAGACTTCTCGGGTCAATATTCAGGAACCTGGCTGCCAGAAATCCCGCACCAACTGCCAACAATACAGGCAGCAGATTATTTGTAAAAAGCTGCAGCAGATCGTTCAATCCCACTCCTCTTCATCATAATACTGAAGAGGTGTATTTTCATCTTCGGGAATTTCCATAAACGACATCAGGGGTATCCCCTCGATGAATTCCAGATTTTCAAGGGCTTCTTCTAAAACCTGCTCTTCTTCTCCATCCGCATATTCCCACAATTGCTCCAACCTCTCGCGTACTCCCTCGCCACCGGTCTGTGAAAGCGCCCAAATGCAGTTCAAACGCACCCTCTCATCCGGATCATCCAATAATTGAAGCAGGAATGGTACAGCATCCATGATTTCCAGATCACCCGCGGCTCGAACAGCAGCCGACCGAATGCGCGGCGAGATATTTTCAAGCATACTCATTATATGATTTTTCCAGCGCTCATTTGCAGAAACTCCCATTGCATGTAATGAGCAAACTATCCACTCTTCATCGTTTGAATTATAAGCCTGCTCGATGAGGGTCACTACGCTTAATCGACTGGAGTATGCGAGCGACTCGAGCGCGCGCTGGCTTTCCAGAGGCGTTTCTGCGTTCTCGATGACCTGATTTAATCGATCTTCTATCCGACTTTGCACTTCTTTGGAGTGATTATCCAGTTCACCTGCCAGGACGAATCTCCCCAATCCGGTTGCTGCAGCTGCACGCACCAGCGCATCCTGGTCTTTTTCCACAAGTTCCAGGAAAGTCTCGATTAAGTTCATCGATTCGTATTCCCATAATATCTGTACAGCCAACAATCGAACCATGGGATCGCTGTCAGCCAGGGCAAAACGCCCCAATGCCTCAAAGGACAGCATCGTATCACGCGGTCCAAGTTCCTCGACATCTTCCATTAATGCCTGGCGACGCAATTCAGGAATATCGTGCCATACGTGTGACAGCTGATTAAGTTCGTCTTCTTCCAGATCAGAAAGCCGGTTCAGGAAGCGCGCATCAAACGCAGATTCACGATCCAGTAAAGCATCTAAAACAACCCTGAAGGGGATATCGGGGTCTTCGTGGAAAATCTCATCCATAACTGGGAAATTCCTATTGGGGTAAATCGATTGGATTGATAAAATCCTGAATATTGATCCAGACCATCAGCAGGATCAGAAAAATGAACCCTGCCAGATGAATCATGTTCTCGTACCGGGCGGGTATACGGCGGCGCAAGAATATTTCGGGCAAGATCAGGGCAATTCGTCCGCCATCAAGGGCAGGGAACGGCAGCAGATTCAGGATACCCAGTGAAATTGAGATCATCATGAAGAACCACGTGCGGCTTGGTATCTGCTGGTAAATCTCGAACATACCTTTGTAACCGACCAGACGACCTTCTTCGGGTTCAATATTGCCGCTCAGCATCTGCACCGGTAGAGTTACCAGCGTGTGGATGATGCGCGTAAATTCTGAGGCGCCATTGGTCGCCGCTTCTGCAATGCTGACCGGGCGCGTAGGGTTATCCAGCACAACACCAATTGCTCCCTGACCCTGGGGAGGATTCTCACGTGGGGTAAGTGTTACAGATACGATTTCTCCCCCACGATCAACCAGGATGTTGATTGGGCGACCGAGATTGAGTGAAATTTCTTCCTGAAGCGAGGCCATGCTGTTTATGCTAACCCCATTCACTTCCAGGAACAAGTCTCCATCCATCAACCCTGCCTGGGCTGCCGGTGCGTCCTCAGCTACATCACGTACCAGAACCTGTTCGGGGATCCGTTCACCCAGGCTAAAAAACAGGAAAATACCCAGCACCAGGCCGATCATGATATTTGTGAATGGGCCGGCAAAAAGCACCAACAGGCGTACCCAGGGACTGGCGCTGGCAAAGCCACCTTTTTCGGTCGGGTCGCTCTCGCCCTTCATCCGGACGAAACCGCCCAGCGGTATCCAGTTCAGTGTAAACTCGGTGCCTCCCGCTTTAAATAGTTTAACGATGCGCGGCGGGAATCCAAGACCGAACTCCTCCACTTCTACTTTTAGCAGGCGTGCGGCGACGAAATGCCCAACTTCGTGCAAGAAAATCAGGATTGCGATGCCAGCGATAAATGTGATTAATTGGTTCGAAAACAGAAAATCCATAGTAAAAAAAGTAAAAGTCTTAAGTGTTTAAATCGATTATATCCTCTGAGTCAGATATAGGATAGCATACAATCCGCTCAGGAAAGGGTTTTTTAACAGTATTCTAACGGAGGGTGCAGGGGTAAGAAATGGGAGGGATGGGAATAAGGGATAAGGGGAGAGGAAGCAGAAATTTCTATCCACTAATCTCCACGAATGGTCGCTAATTCTTGATCAATTTACGAAAATTAGCGAAAATTCGCAGACTCAGGAACAAGCTATCTTTACCCCTTATCCCTTATCTCTTTTCCCTTAACCCTTACTCC
>JAUXFR010000136.1 GCA_030622805.1 Anaerolineae bacterium
ACCCGCCCCGCACAGAAAAACAAGATTGCAACATAGATAACGAATTGGACGATTACCTGGATCATCCGTTTTCGTACAGCCCTGGTCTGTATCTCGCTATCACTCGAGCATGTTGCCTTATTCGTCATTAACTTACTCACCACTTTGGATTGAAATAACCGGGTTTATGAGACGGTAAAAGTATAACCGACATCCATCATGCAGACGCCACACTATCTGCGACGATCCCATTCGCCGGCGATCTAACAACCTTCAGATACACTTCCGTTCGCCGCAGCATCCTGCGAACCCAGCCCGGAAATGCTGGTAAAGCCTGGTCCGGTTCAATGAGCTGCGGTTTATACACCTGGAAAAGCTTGCCTTGCCATTCAAGCTCACAGCTTCCTGCCGCCTGCACATTCTGATACCAATCTACCTGCTCACCATACGGAAGTGGGATAACAAAGCCATCTTGCACAGGCATTGCCAGTACAGGTGTTGTATAGCATTTACCCGAAAACCGACCGGCATGATGCACGATCGCGTAAACACGACGACCGGCGAACGTTTTCATAATCGGGTTTGTAACGTGTTTATTGAAATATCGCAGGCGGTCCATAAATGATTCTCGGATCATGACATCTTCTCCAATATCTAGGGGTTGAATTCTGGATTATCCAGGCAGTACGCCAGTCCCACTACCCCGGGTCCGATGTGGGCTCCTATAACGGGCGTCATCTCAGCATAATATAACTCATCGACTTCAAACCGCTCCAGCAGGCGATCTCGCAGTACATCCGCTTCATCAGGAGCATCAGCATGAAAGATACCCACATCCAGCTTTTTCAACATTGTCCGTTCTACCAGTTCATCCAGGATTTGATTGATCGCCTGGCGCTGCGTACGGCTGGCGCCAACCACGCTCACGACACCATCGCCACTGCCGAATATCAGCCGAAGTTTCAAAGCCCTTCCGATCCATTCCGCAATCTCCGGCACCCGACCGCTCTTGCACAGGTAGTGAAGCGTCTCCAGCTTCGCGAGGAAACCTACGCATGGGATCGTCTGCTCGGCAACTGCGATCGCAGTCTCGAGGTCCGCCCCCCTGGCAATTGCCCGGGCAGTGATGATCGCCACGAATCCCTGCGCCATTGTTGCAGTGCGGCTGTCCAGCACTTCCACCCTGACACCTTCAATTTGATTACGGGCGAGTCTTGCAGCCTGGTACGACATCCCAAAACGACTGGAATAAGTGATCACCAGAATTGAATCCGCTTGCTGACATAGATTTTCAAACACCTTCAGGTAGTCTCCCGGTGAAGGTGATGAGGTGTGAGGCAAAGGATCGGCCGTCTTCAAGCGCGCGTAAAATTCATCCGGTGTGATATCCACACCATCCCGGTACGCCTGCTCACCAAACAGCACCCAGATCGGCACGACCGTGATGTCGAGGTCGCGAGCGATCTCCGGTGGAATGCAGGCAGTTGAATCGGTAACCAACGCCACTCTTTTCATCATTTCCTCGCGCGCGCCAATAAACGTTTTCAGAAACCTGACCTTCTATATTAATATACTGTTTTGAAAGCGTGCTGGATACCGTACGAAAGTATGGATTTAGTATGGTTTTATAACCTGAGAATCCCCAATCTTCTGGCTTTGTTAACCGCCTGGGTGCGGTTCTTCACCCCCAGCTTATGATAGATATTGCTGGTGTGCCACTTCACAGTGCGCAGGGAGATGTAAAGTTTATCGGCGATCTCCTGGTTCGAAAGCCCTTCGGAGATCAACCCTAATATCTCCGTCTCGCGCTCACTTAACACTTCAACAATTGCTGGTGGATATCCGCTGGTCGACAGATCCATCTCACTGGCGAAATTATCGCGGGTCTCACTTCCGAATTCTGCTAAGATTCTGCTGAGATAATTGTTCTCTGTTCCTGATGCCGCTGCAGTGTACAGCACACGTGCCATCGATGGTCCTTCATCCAGGAATACGCGCAGATAGCCTTCGGGTTCTGCAAGCGCTGTCGCACGCCGGATCAGTTCCAATGCTTGTGATCGATTCTCCATCTCCTGATTAATAAGAGCCTGCAAGACAAGTATCTCAATCAATGCGCCGTTGCGCCCCAGGGTTTCATCTGCCTGCTGGAGCGGCTCAAGCAAGGCCAAGGCATCCGTATAGTTTCCTTCAGCAATGTACAATCTGGCAAGCGTTGATTGCTCCATCTCATTCAAATAGTAAGTTGTCGGCACTCCAACCAGCACTTCACCGACCCCTCCCTTGGGAGTATCACCAGCGACCTGCCGCTCATCAAACCAGGCGCGAGCCATATCTGCCCGTCCTTCAAGCAGCCACAATCGTGCCCTGACCAGACCCACCACCAGATCATCCACTTCGCTTGCGTCAAAATCCACGGCCAACCGCGCTGCTGTCTTAATTGCCTCTCGCGCACCCGGGATGTCATTCCGTGCCTGTTTCAGACGCGTAAGTCCGATATAACCCCCAATCGCCCAGATATGCGTCCACCTTCTTACCAATTGGATTCCTTCATTGAGCGTCCGTTCAGCTTCATCCAGTTGATTCCACTCAAGCAGCAGTTCACCCAAACCGATCAACGCCCTTCCAGTAATTGGCAGCCGGCTGCCAAACGGATCAACCCCCATCTCCAATGCCCTTTGGTAGAGTTCTCGGGCATCATTCAGTCTCCCCTGGGCGCTGCGCAGTGCGGCCAGCTTAGTCAAACCCACAACCGTGCCGACGATATTTCCCGATCTTTGATCCAGCCTGACAGCCTGATCGAATGCATGGATTGCGAGCGCCAGATCCCCGTTCAATTCATATGCAGAACCCAGGCTGCGAATCGCTAATCCCCGAAAGAAGGAACGCTCTTCCGGCAGGATTTCTAATGCACGCCGGGCGAGCTGGATACTGCTATCTATTTCGCCTTTCAAAACAGCCAGAGAAGCCCTGAATACATCCACCTCACCAGCAATTTGACCGGTCGTGTCATTGGATACCGCCTGATCCAAACGCGCTTCTACCTCATCCAGTGAGTATCCACCCAGGAAGAGCACCCAGGCATGGTAGAGAAACAATATCGGTCGGTTACGTTTGGTCTCATCAGGCAGCGTTTCCAACCAGTTATACAATGAAGCCATTTCGCTGCGTGAGAGACTCTCCTCAGCAGTACCCTCGATCAGCCGTCCAGCGCGGTCATAATTCTCCGCCGAGAGGGCATGATCTATCGCTGCCCCTAAATCGCCATGTTCTTCGTACCACCTGCTGGCACTGTTATGCAAAACAGGGAATAGTTCCGGTGTTGTTCTGCGCAGTCTGCGCCGCAGCAAGTCGGCAAACAAACGGTGATAACGGTACCATACGCCTTCACCATCAAGCGGGATCAGGAACAAGTTCGATTTCGCTAGGAAGTCCAGGATTTCTTGGCTCCCAGCAAATGTGATGTGGTCTGAATCAGGGTAGTATATTTCCCCTTCACCTGCCACACTTCCACCCGCGAGCAAGACGTCGCATAAGGGTCCACACAGCCGGTCCAGTATCGAGGTTGATGCTAAAAATCGCTGCACAGGATCGGACTGGCGCTGGAGCACTTCTTCTACCAGATAATCCAGTACATATCGATCACTGACCTCCAACGATTGGATGAATTGGCGGGCATCAATCTCTCCCCGCGAGCCGGTTATCGCCTGTAATGCAATCGAAGCCATCTGCAGTCCGGCGATCCATCCTTCGGTACGGTACGTCAAGCTTTCAACATCATCTTCCGAGAGACCCAGAGCCATAACCTGATTGAGCAGTTCGGCGACTTCCTCAGACGTAAAACGCAAATCTGATCGATGCAGTTCAGATAACTGCCCGCGAGCTCGAAATTTTGCTGTTGGCAACGGCGGATCCGCGCGAGTGATCAGCACTACATACATCCTTTCCGGCATGTGGTCCAACAAAAATGCCATCGCATCATGGATCGCTGCTGTTTTAATCAGATGATAATCGTCGATTACCAGCACAAAAGTCTCTGAGCTGGAAGCGATTTCGTTTACCAACCCCATCATTACCGCATCAATAGACGGTGGTTGGGAGCTCTGTAGCACACTGACGAGACCTTTCCCGATTTCTGGATCGATACCCTGCATAGCTGCTGCGAAATATCCCATAAACAGCAGCGGATCATTATCACTTTCATCTAAGGTCAGCCAGACAAACTTGTGTTCGCTACCTGCCAGCCATTGACTCACCAGCGTTGTCTTGCCAAACCCTGCTGGAGCGGAAATTAGCGTCAGGCGGTGGTCAAGACGCAGCCCATCATTCAAATAATCTATCAAACGAGTGCGCGGCACCAGGTCCGGTCGTACCGGTGGAATATAAAATTTTGTGGCAAGTAGTGTGATCTCCATGACAATTATCTATGTGAGTTCTCTTTATTCCTGATTTGCATTGTATGGTTTGGTAATGTCGATCGGATACCTTCCGTACGCACGCGCCGCGTCTAAACAACGTTATCACATTTTCCGCAGGGACGTCTGACTGAAGGTGGTTGGACGGCGCAAGCACGTATCCACCCCCTCCTGCGAGTTGAGCGATCCGCAGCTTCACCTCTTCGATCACATCCTGTGAGCTGACCGGCATTGCAGAAGAGTTATCAATCACACGCTCACGCGGGGTCATTTATACCATTACCTGTTCTCCTCGGCGTTTATATTATGGCAGTTAATATTATCATGGCTCACTACGATTATGTGGCGCTTTGGAATCCACAGAAATCGAGTACAACAAAGTCTGATTATTAGACAACCCTCGCAAGGTTTAATCCGTTGGGGATGTCATTCCCTATTGAAAAGTTTGGAGATTCTTCACGCCACTTCGACCAATATAGAATG
>JAUXFR010000229.1 GCA_030622805.1 Anaerolineae bacterium
CCCGCTTTCCGCTGGTTTGATAAGGATCAGAACAAGCTGATGGTCTCCAGTGGAGACGCAGCCGCGATCAACGCCCGCTACGCCGGGGGGGAAGGTTTGATGCGCGACGGCACGAGCATCAACAATATGATGAACGGCGACGCACACAAATCGCTGCTCACCCTGGCGGATCTGCGCAGCGGCAGCCCGGAAGAGAAGAAACAGCGCGCTCGCGATATCTACCTGCTGATGCTGGATCCATATTTCTTCATGCGCACGATCATACTCTTTATCGGGGACATCATTTTGGAGCTTTGGCAGGCTTTCAAGCAGCGCGTCCAGAACGTGGAGCCGCGCCTGAACCGCCTGCATAAGGGCTACCCGATCATGCGGGCGGCGACCACGGTCTTCATGCGTGACATTTCAGCCAACCTGGCCAAGCTTGACATTATCCGCGGCAGCCCGTCGATCTACATCACATGGCCCGGGTACGATGAAGTAGCGCACCACTCCGGTCCCTGGACGCGCGATGCATTCGGAACGCTGAAACAGTACGACCGGGTGATCGGCAGCATCCGCGAGACGATCGAGCACAAAGCGCCCCGTCCCTATGAACTGGTGATCCTCTCCGATCACGGACAGTCCTTCGGTGCAACATTCCTGCAGCGCTACGGCTTTTCACTCAAAGAATTTATCGAGGGGCAACTGCCGCACGGCACCCAGATTATTGAAACTTCGGGCGGCGATGACGGCACACCCGGCTTGACCGCCATGGCAGCCGAGCTGGATAACGTCCAGGAGCAGGGTATTGGGGGCGGACTGGGACAAGCCACGACCCGCGGGGTTCAAAATGCCATCGATCGCAGCGTAAAAATGCGCACGGAAGGTGACGAAGATCAAGTGACTGCCGCCAATGTGACGGTCTGCGGCAGCGGCAACCTGGCGCAGGTGTATTTCGATCTTTACCCACGCAAGATCCGCTTGAGCGAACTTGACCAGGCTTATCCAGGGATGGTGGATGCGCTGGTGGAGCACGAGGGGGTCGGCATTGTGGTGGGTTACGAGGACGATGACTCCCCTGTGGTGCTCGGTAAGAACGGCAGGCGCAACCTGCACAGCGGTGAAGTAACCGGCGAAGATCCGTTGATCATGTACGGCGACGCTGACTTCCGCGCCGGGCAGGTACGGCGCGTGGCAGATTTCCCCCATGCCGGAGACCTGTTCGTGATCAGTACAGTGTATCCGGACGGCACCGTGGCTGCTATGGAAGAACTGATCGGCAACCACGGCGGGTTGGGCGGAGAACAAACCGACGCATTCCTGTTTCATCCCATGGACCTGGATGTGCCTCAGACCAGCAACTCCGCTGACGTTTTCGCCATCCTTAACAGCCGGCGCGGTCTGACTGGAACCCCTGCCAGACCCGAAAAGCCAGAAAAAGAAACCGTGGAAGCCTGGTCATGGAAAACCATAGTAAAAGGTTTGGGGCAGGTGCAGAAATGGATTCCACTCGCGCTGCGCGCCATCACCCTGGATCGCAAGGCTTATCGGGAGATCGTCAAGAATAACTATATGACCGGTCCGGCGATATTGCTGGGTTTGTCAGGCGCTTTTATGGCGGCATTAATCCAGGTTGAATCATACGGTTGGGGCATGGTTATAAGCCGCATGGCATTTTGGCCAATCACTGTTCTGATTGTGTACGTGGCAGCACGTATCCTGCGCGGCAAAGGCAACTACTCGACCACTTTTCGCGCAATGGGGTTTGCCAACGCAGTGTATGTCCTGGATTTATTGGGTTTCATCCCGGTCATTGGCCCGCTGGTGCGCATTATTGTTTCCCTGCTGGCGCTTGTAGCCCTGTGGATGGGAGTCTCTGAAGCGCACCAATTGCGGGGATGGCGTTCTCTACTCATTCCCATTGGGGCGATACTCGTGTTCGCATTAACGATCTTTATACTGGGCACGCTCCTTCAGGGATTCGTGATTACAATCGACTCTCTGGGAATTGATTTTGGGCTGATTCCGCGACAGTAGCTGATCTCACAAACCACAACAACCACTTTCAGGATTTTCTTGAGATAAATTTATGGGTAAAAAGGCACAAAATAGATTCACAGTCTGGCTCAGCAGGCACAAGATCCTAGCCTCGCTCCTTTTCCTGCTCGGAGCGTTCGCCACGCTGGTGGCAGCCATGGCTTTCCTTCCATTTAAACTGCAAAAACTGCCAGAATCTTCTCCGGCGACATCCTTTGAAGGTGCCATGATGCGCTTACAGGCGATCATCAAAGCCCAAAACGCACAGCCAGAGCTCATGCCGGTATGTCACACAAAAGTGATGTCCCATGGTGAAAAGGTAGAGAACGTGATCGTTTTATTCCATGGGCTGACCAGCTGCCCGGAGCAGTTCGCCCAGCTTGGTGAGCAATTTTTCGGAAAGGGTTATAATGTGATCATCCCTTTGCAACCCCATCATGGTGAAAAAGACAGGCTGAATCCTTCCCTGCCTGAAATGAGCAGCGAGGAGCTGGCGCAGTTCGCCACGCAGTATATAGACATCGCTCGAGGCCTGGGGGAGAACGTTACCATAGCAGGGATCTCTGGAGGCGGAACCCTCACCACCTGGCTGGCTCAAACGCGTGATGACATACAGACCGCCATGCCGATCTCTCCCTTTCTGGGGATTCGATTCGTGCCTACCTGGCTCAATCGACCCGTTGCTAAACTGTTGGATAAAATTCCCAACATCTGGATGTGGTGGGATCCGATCAAGAAAGAGGACAACCCCTACACAGATGCGTATCAATACCCGCGCTACACAACAAAAGCGATTGCGGCGTATATGCGTCTGGGGTTTATCGCCGAACGCGCAGCTAAAGTGGCTGCACCCACTGTAAAAGTGATCGTTGTATCGAACGAGTCTGATCTCTCCGTCAACCTGGGTGTCATCGACCAGTTTGTCAGCCTGTGGCGTGAAAACCCGGGCAAGGAGGACGCTGAGATCCAATCGTACCGTTTCGACTCTTCACTGAAACTACCGCACGACATAATCACGCCGCAAAGGTTTGAAGGGAATACGACCATCGTCTATCCAATAATATTCGAGCTGCTGGGTGTGGAATAAGGTTAATTTGGTGGGGCAGATTGTAATATGTGACAAAGTGCTGAGCGCCCAGATCGGATTTGTGTCCCGTCGACGGGGCGAGCAAACCCTTAAAGGGGTAGAGAAATTACGTAACAACCTGGCTCATTCCCAGGATATCGTGACACTTGATTGGGAGGTAATTCTCAGTTTAGCGGAGAATCCAGAAAACGTGATCGACGCGCTGGTTGGAAGTAACCAGACATGAGTTGTCAGAAAACGCAATCAAGCACAATAAACCCGTACATTTATTGTATACTTATATTTACCGCACGATTCCCCCTTTGAGGAGTGACAATGAGCGATACGATTCTCAACCG
>JAUXFR010000038.1 GCA_030622805.1 Anaerolineae bacterium
CCCATCAGAGAGAGCAGTTCGAATTCGGCTGGATGAGATGATCTCACCTTCATTCTGAACAGGTTCAATGACATTGAGCGTGTAACCAAACACGGAACTTAGCTCGCGCAGCCAGGTCACGTCACCCTCTCGATCGCGTCCCAGGGCGAAATCTTGTCCTACAAAGAGCTGCTCTGGTTCTATAGCTCGTTGAACTTCTGCCATAAAATTGTATGCAGATGTCTGCGCGATCTTATGGTTAAAAGGGTGCGTAATCACGACATCGACACCCATTTTACCGATCAGCCTTGCCCGTTCATCAGGTGCAGTAAGGTAGTAAGGTCCGGTGCGATTGCGTACAATTCTAGCGGGATGCGGATGGAAGGTGAGCACTGTCGCCTGGGCACCCTCATCACGCGCTCCCGCACATAAATCTGTAATGATAGACTGGTGCCCTCGATGGACACCATCAAAAGCCCCAATTGTTAACCATACACCCTTAAGACGTAGGTCATCCAGGGAATAATAATGCTGCATTGACCTGTTTCTTTGTTGTGCTGTCAATTGTTCTGGATAATGCGAATCTATCGTAGTATCACATCAGAACCAGGGAATTAATCATTCTTTTACTCAGGATTGGAAGAAAACTTTTCGAGGCTGCCATTCCATCGTATCCTCTACTAACTCCAGCAGGGCAACCAGATCTCCTTGCTCACTGATGCCACGTATCATTTGATCATGTTGATCTATGGCGGGTATACGGTGTCCATGACGCACGAGCTCAACTTCGTCTGCATTTAGCTCAACCATCGGCCAATCTGCAAGTGCTTCAGCAGCGGGGATGAGATGTTCATACCAATTGCCTAAATCGAATGATTCTCGTAAACCACGTAGGGGGACGGCGTCACGGAGTGTAAATCGTCCGCTTTTTGTGCGCCTCAATCCGATAAGATGTGCACCAGTGCCTAAGGTATCACCTAAGTCGCTTGCTAATGAGCGGACATAAGTGCCCGAAGAACAATATACATCGATGACAACTTCTGGTGGATCCCATTCCAGGACTTCCAGGCTGTAGACATTGATCGTGCGCGGTTCAAGCTCTACATTCTCTCCCTTACGAGCCAGTTCATATGCTTTGCGTCCCTTTACTTTTACGGCTGAATATGGAGGTGGTGTCTGTTGAATCTCGCCCACGAATTGCTGGAGGATATCATTGAAGTGGTTCTCATCAATATCGCCAACTGGTGACTCACTTGTAATTGTCCCTTCAGCATCGTACGTATCTGTTGTAGCGCCTAATCGGATTGTCGCTTGATAGCGTTTATCTGATGCTGACACATATTCACTTAATCGAACTGCAGGACCGAGTAGAACGACCAACACTCCTGAAGCTCTTGGGTCCAGGGTTCCTGTATGTCCAGCACGACGGATATTGGTCCCTTTGCGGATAATTTGAACGACATCATGAGATGTTAGTCCGATTGGTTTATCGACTACAAGCACCCCTGAAACCACGTTTTTTATTTCCTGATCACCTAAATTATATGTTCCCATTTTTCCACCTATTTTTATATTAGTTTTTTATTTTGATGTTGTCTTCTCAGCATTGATATACTCCTGGGTTGCCTGTAAGACGAGATGGCGTATCTTTTCAAGTTTACCGGTAAATTCAGCACCGGCTGCAGCGGGGTGTCCACCCCCGTTAAACTGCAATGCGATTTTAGATACATCAAACCCAGGCTGTGCACGCCAGCTTACTTTTACTCTTCCTTTCGGTTGCTCTACAAAGATTATAGAAATATCTGCTCCTTCAATAGATGAGAGCACGTTGATCATATCTGCATCGTCTCGACCCGGATATCCTGCTTTTTGCCTGTCACTTATCGTGAGACTGGTCCAAACGATACGGTCTCGACGCTCCATTCGGTTCAAGCCAATACCCCAGAATCGGGCAGATTCGAACGATCGGCTGACCAACGCACGACGGTAAAGATCTGGAAGATCCACTCCCGTGTCCATCAGGTCAGCAGCAATGCGTAAAGCTTTTGGAGTCATATTCGACGTGCGGAAACCCAAAGTGTCGCTGATAATGCCGTTCAGCAGTGCAGATGCGATTGGTTTAGAGATCGATGTAATAATATTTGGGATCAGTTCTGCCAGGATTTCCGTTGTAGAAACCGCGCTTACTTCTACCAGATTTAACTTCGCATAATTTTTGTTTGTTATATGATGGTCTATATTTATGTGAGGTTGTCCATAACCATTCAACGCGTCTCCCACCCGAATTAGATCTGAAGAATCAAGCACACATATCAGGTCAAAATCGCCGGTTGCGCGCTTATCTACGCGGTCGCTTTCAGGCAAGTACCGATAATTTTTCGGCACGCCATCTGCTAATACCATTTGAACATCTTTGCCTGCTTGTTCCAGTGCCAGTCCCATCCCCAGGACAGATCCAACAGCGTCACCATCTGGGCGGATGTGAGAAGTGACCAAAACCCGTCGGGCTGAAATAATGAACTGGCTTAGTTCCGAGATTTTATTGTTACCCATCTAATCAGTTATCTTCCAGGTTCGTTGACTTTTCATTGGAGCCGTTTTCTTGTATTGAGGAATTGTCGCTTTCCTCTTTTAGTGAAGCGATCAGTTGATCGATTCTTTCCGCACGCTCAAAAGTTGGATCCCAGTAAAAACGCAATCTTGGAAAGGTTCGCAGTTTAATACGATGAGACAAGGCAGAGCGAAGATATCCTTTTGCATGTTCTAAACCCTCAAGGACTTCTTCCGCACGCTCGGATCCCTCTAAGGCTGAAACATATATATTAGCATATGCCAATTCTGTGTCAACGCGAACATCTGTGATCGAAATGTTCGCCAATCGGGGATCTGCAATTTCAAGGAGCAACATCTCTGATAACTCCTCTCTAATACGGTCCGCAATCCGTTGAGCTCGTAATTTTGATACCAAGATCGCTCTCTTTCGTGTAGTTTGTGAAATCCAGATATTCAGGCAGACTTATCACATCGTAAGCTTTTACAACTCCGCTGGTTCTGCTATTTCAATGATATAGCCTTCCAAGATATCGCCTTCCTCGATTTCGTTAAAATCCTTTATTCCGATGCCGCACTCGTAGCCAGCGCGTACTTCATGAACATCTTCTGAGTGTCGTTTCAGTGATAAAAGAGGACCTTCGTGGATAATTTTATTATCCCGGATCACGCGTACATTCGAGTTTCGACGAATCTCGCCTTCTATGACACGACATCCTGCAATATTCCCGACACGGGAAATACGAAATACAGCCCGTACCTCTGCTTTACCGATGACAACCTCGATCTCCTCAGGTTCCAGAAGACCCTTCAGCGCTTTCTCGATGTCCTCAGTAAGGCGGTAAATGATATCATACGAGCGGATAGAAACCTTCTCTGTTTCGGCCATTCGTCTGGCGGCTTCATCTGCTTCTACGTTGAAACCGATAACAATGGCTTTAGAAGCAGTCGCGAGCATGACGTCGCTCTCGCTTATGCTGCCTGTTTCTGCGTGCAGTATTTTGACATTTAAATCACCTTCGCTCATATCGTTGAGGGAAGAGATAATGGGTTCGAGTGAACCCTGTACATCCGCTTTGATGATCAGACGAAGTTCTCGTACCTCACCAGCCTGGAAGCGGTCGAATAACTGCTCGAGGGATAAAGTACTGGCTGAGGCTTTCGCAATTAATTTTTTCTCCTCCCTACGTTCAACCACAAGTGACCGCGCTTTGCGCTCGTTTTCAATAGTTTGAAAAAGGTCACCAGCAACAGGGACTTTGTTAATTCCCATCACAGATACGGGCTGGGAGGGAACGGCTTTGTTAATCCTGCGACTGTGGTGATCGAACATGGCTTTGATACGCCCAAAAGCCTCACCTGCAATAACTATTTCGCCAACTTCGAGGCTGCCGTTCTGTACCAGAAGCGTCGTCATCACTCCTTTTGCCCTATCTCGTTTTGCATCGATCACAGTTCCGAAGATACTTCCCTTTGGATTGGCCTGAATTTCCATGTTTTCAGCCACGAGAAGAATAGCTTCGAGTAAATCATCGAGTCCCGTTTCTAGTTTTGCTGAAATCGGAACGACGATGGTGTCTCCATCCCATTCATCAGGTACCAGATTGATTTCCGCAAGCTGCTGTTTTACTCTATCTGGTTCGGCGTTGCTCTTATCAATTTTGTTAAGCGCGACGACGATTGGAGCGCGCGCTGCTACTGCATGCGCTGCTGCTTCGCGTGTTTGCGGCATTACACCGTCATCCGCAGCCACAACGAGCACAACAATGTCAGCACCCTGTGCCCCTCGTGCTCTCATCGCAGTAAATGCCGCATGTCCAGGTGTATCTAAAAATGTGATCACATTATTGTTGTGTTCGATTTGATAGGCGGCTATATGTTGTGTAATTCCTCCCGCTTCCCCTCCTGCTACGTTGGTTTTTCGAATTGCATCCAGCAATGTTGTTTTACCGTGATCTACATGACCCAGGATTGTCACCACTGGTGGTCGGTTTTCCAGTAAATCAGGGGGTTCATCGGAAATCAACCGCCGCCACAAAGGTATCTCTCCTAATTCACCTTCGATATCCGTCTCTTGTTTTTCGAGCACGGCTTCATAACCCATCTCTGCAGCAACAATTGCGGCTGTATCGAAGTCAATTTGTTGGTTAATGTTGGCTATAACACCATTGGACATTAAATTCTTAATTACTTCGATTGGGCTTGAATTAATTATGCGCGCAAATTCACGGACTGTAATTGTTACCGGCAACTCTATAATTTTTTCGTTTTCGTTATGCCCACTTTCGCTCATCGGGCACCTCCTGCATATTTATTTGTTAGCCCCAATGAGTGGTCCAGGCAATCCGGGAAAATTCCGGATTTATGCAAAGCCGGTTAGGATTCCCACACCTGTGCTGAGTCCATTAATTTTCTCAGTGGAGCCTATCCAATTACAGACCATAAACTAAAAAAATTTTATTTTTGGTTTTTGGTTGTTCCTGCCACAAACATCTACTCGTAATCTGCAACTTCCTGAGGAAGCGTTTCCATGTAAGCTAATAAAGTCTCTTTATCCGTATCGGTTAGCTCAACTTTCAGGGCACGAGCAATCGCTCCCTCCAGTCCACGTTTCCAGCAGGATCTTTTATTGTGCAAATAAGCACCACGACCTGCCAGCTTACTTGTGGGATCTATTTCTATCCCATCTGGTCTGCGTACTATGCGGATAAGTGATCGCTTGTCCAGGACTTCGCGACATCCTACACAGGTACGTTGAGGCACATGTTTCGTTTTCGTGTTTTTTTTACCACCTGATCAATGCCATTGTTGATTTTTTGGCTCAGATCTGATCATTTAACTATTTAAACTTGTCTTACAAATCAGTCTCCCAATCCTCATCGTCCCCACGTTTGCGTTTCTTTTGAACAAGCAGGACGTCTTGATCAGGGTCGTATTCCATTCTGACGTATTTTTTCCTCTTATCTTTCTTTTCCTTTTTCCGCTTTTGTTCTTCGTCTTCATCAGTTTCTTCATCGGTTATGAAATCGAATTCCGAGAATTCCATTGTGAAGATCTCATCGAGATCGCTTTTACCCTCTTCTTCTGCTGGCTCTTCAACTTTTACTTCTGTATCAGTAGTGGTTTCTTCAGCCAAGGTTTCGGATGCCGCTTCGACCGCTGGTTCGATCTCGGTTCCAGGTTCTTCAACCGAGGAAAGCTCTGCTGGAACCTGTGGTTCTTCAAGGGCTTCAGTTTCTTCGGTAATTTCACCTTCGGGCAGCTCTTCGATGGCTTCCTCGGCGGCAGCGGCTTCTGCCTCAGCCTTTTCCTGTTCTTCTGCTTGCTGCTTGACTGTTTCGATCGCTTTTTGTAGTTCTGCCCATGATTTCGGTCCCATACCGTGCAGAGCATATACAGAATCGGGGTCGATACTTACCTGAAGTATCAGATCTCCAATGGTGCCAGCACCAGTTTCGCTAATAACTGTGTAAATTCGATCTGAGACATCAAATTCGCTCAATGGAATTTTAAAAGTTGTTGATGGAATTCCGGCGCGCGCGATTTGTTCGCGTTCAAATTCAACTTTGCGTTTTTCTTCCTGGAAGCGAATAATCCCATGCTCTACACGATCTACAAATTGGGTAAGCGTTTGATATTCTTCTGGAGTAACCGGTCGACCTTCGGATTTCTTAGCCAGGATCAGCTCGATTTGCGGGAGATTATCTGCTTCAATCTCTGCTATGGCGGACGTGTTTTCGTCTTCGCTCAATTGTAGTTTATGAAGTGCATCTGTCGCAGCTTCAGGCAGACTCTTAATATCTATCCGCCATCCAGTTAGTTTCGCTGCCAAGCGAGCGTTTTGTCCATCGCGTCCAATGGCTAAGCTTAACTGATCCTCTGGTACAACGACTGTTGCTGTCTTTGTACCTTTGATGTATTCATTTAAGTATACACCGGCAACTCTGGAAGGGCTGAGTGCCTTTGCAATATAGATTGAGGGGTCAGGATTCCATTCGATTACGTCAATTTTTTCGTCGCTTAGCTCCCTGACGATAGCCTGAATGCGTACGCCACGAATTCCAACACAGGCACCAACTGGATCAACCCCGGGTTGTAACGCTGAAACGGCTACTTTCGAGCGGTGTCCGGGTTCGCGTGCAATGGAACGTATTTCGACCATGCCCTGATAGATTTCAGGGACTTCGTTCTCTAATAGTCGGCGCAAGAAGTTTTTATGAGATCGCGAAAGGATAATTTGAGGTCCCCGCGTGGAAGGCTTTACTTCCAGCAGCAGAGCTCTGATGCGATCGTGAATGCGAAATCTTTCTCCAGGAATCATTTGGTTTCGAGGCATCTGTCCCTCAGCCTTTAATTCCAGTCCCAGGGTGGTGCCGCGATAGTTAGCCGCCTGTATTACACCGCTAACGATCTCACCTAACTGAACGCTGAAGTGTTTAAACTGGACATCCCGTTCAGCTTCACGTATGCGCTGCTGGATTACTTGTCGTGCGGTCTGTGCAGCAACACGCCCGAAATTTTTGGGGGTTGTTTCAATTACAACCATCCCACCAATTTCTGCATCAGTATCTACAGTTAGTGCATCCTTCAGGGCAACTTCAGTGCGATCATCTTCTACATTTTCAACGACTTCCTTTTCAGCATAGATCTGAACTTTTCCAGTATCAGGATCTACGACCGCATCAACCTGTTGCGCGTTTGATGCATTCACTGCTCTCCGGTATGCAGATACCATAGCAGCTTGTATGGCTTCCATGATTACTTCTTCTGGAAGTTTTTTATCTTCTAGCAATTCATTGAATGCTAATGCAAATTCGTTCTTCATACCCTCTCATACTCCGTTTAGAGCGCTTAATGCTACTTCTGTTACGAATTCAATGTGTGTTGGTTCAGGCTGTTTCTATTATGCAGAAAAGTGGGGGTTGCCCACTTTTCCTCAACGCTAGTATCTATACCAGTAAACCCAAGCGGATAAATTTTAACATGGAAATCTCCCACATGCAAGGGAATAAGTACCATGTATACAAAATCTAACTAAAAATTAACATCGTAAGGATGGGTCTCAATTAATTTAGCTAAGAGATCGAGTTCCTGCTCTTTTGTAGATATTCTTTCATCGAGCCATGCATCTCTTAACGCTTTTATGATGTATCGGTAAGCGCTGCTTGGTGGAAGCCCTCTCTCTTTGAGGTCATGTCCAGTTATGTTTGTATGGATCTTGCGCCATTTCTTCGCATATTTTATTAGAATCAACCGTAATTGCTCGTCGGAGGTCGCCAGGTATACTGCGTATCTGGATAGAGGTGGTAAATCCTCCAGTTGGTCAACCGTATCGCTGGGTGAAGATTCGACAAGATTGGGTAGGTTTCGCCACAATTCGCAGGCAGAAAGAATTGCACCTGCAAGATTTACGGGTAATTTCAGTCTGGATATTACTCCTTGAGCCTTTATCGAACTCAGCCGAATCAACCAGATCACGTATGATAGATCCCGTTTTAACGTTAGTCCGCTGTCATAATTTGTTAATTCCCAATCAGGTGCTGGGAGATCTGATCGGATAGAACTGATTCGATCGCACAGCCAGTCGTCCCATTTGAGATCAACATGTATGGTGGACAGAAGATGCAGCTCGGCTAGTCGCGCAAGGATATTGGCGGATCGTTTTTCTATTAAGATGCTATCCAATTCGTGCCTGATTCGATCACTGGAGATACGATCCAATAGATTGCGCGCTTCGGATAGCAGTTCCAACGTGCGCTCTCCAATAATAAAATCAAAACGTTGTTCAAAACGAGCTGCGCGCAACATACGAGTGGGATCATCCACAAAGGAAAGTGAATGCAGTACACGTACAAGCCCCTGCTTAATATCCTGCAATCCACCCCAATTGTCATGCAATTCACCATAGTGAGGACCATCTAAACGAAGTGCCAGGGTATTAATCGTGAAATCTCTGCGATGTAGATCCAGCTTAATGCTGCCGCGCTCAACGGTTGGCAACGCAGTTGGATGTTGATAGAATTCCCGTCGTGCAGTTACTAAATCAACGAACTGATTATCCGTGGAAATACATAATTCTCCATCTGATATTGCTTCCGGCAGGTGCCATTTTGCGGTCCCAAAGCGTGTATGGCTGGTTACCCGACCCCCGAATTGAGAAGAAATTGATTTTGCCAGTTCAATCGCATCGCCTTCCACTACCAGGTCAAAATCGAGAC
>JAUXFR010000142.1 GCA_030622805.1 Anaerolineae bacterium
AAGAAGTGCAGCCCATGCATGCGCTACTTATCTAATCCAGAAAATTCAACTTGTGGTGTTTTATGAGGCATACGGCTATTTTTTTGCGTGAATATGACAGAAGACGGCGCCTTGTAGAGCCCGGTTTTTGCACTGAATGCCCTTTATGGTGAGCGCCTGACACCTGCCTGGTTCCTGCGATTCCTCTGTTTCGCTTACTGGTTCTACATGCTCAACAATTTCACTCCGAATCTCTTCAACATCCATTTCAACATTGTCATCATCGTGAGCTGCACCAATATCTTGAGAGGCTTTATCCCATTCGGATAGCATCATTAATTCTTCATGGAAAACATCCAGGATGGTTTCAGGATCGGGAATGATGCCTGCGTCCGTCGCCACGCCTACCATTACATTCCCGGCGTAGCTGATCATACTGACCCCCAAACTTAAGTTAGCCGTCGCAGGTACCCAGAACATCAGTCCGTCAATCTTTACATCCGCGATGTGCAGCGCCTGGCGAGGGCCCGGCACGTTGGTCACAACAAGGCTGCCCTTCATCCCAAACATCTCCCGGATCAGATCCTCAATGCGGTTCGGGCTGACACCCATCGTGGATAAAATACCGAGCGTCACGACCGCTTCGGGAGTCTGCTTTATCTTCTCCATACGCTGCTTCAACACCCTCAGCCTCTTCATGGGATTTTCCACTCCCACAGGTAAGGATAGAAATACCAATCCAAAATGATTACCCAACAACCCTACATCATCCGCTGGACGCAGGTTTACCGGGACGATCGCGCGTAAATTCAGGCCGTCCACCCCCTCTTCTCTACTCAGGAAATACTTCCGTATAGCACCAGTTAATGCCGCAAGCAGGATATCATTGATCGTCGCATCCAGGGATTGTCCAATTTTTTGGATATCTGCGACATCGATAACTCTCGACCAGACTGCTGTCTTGGGTATTCCGCACCGATCCTTGAGCAATGTACTCTGATCCGGTGGAAGCAATAAGAGCTTTCCCAACGACATTCCGCCTGCCGCAGCGACCTTTGCTAATTTAATCATGCGGGTGGGGCTTGTGATTGTTTTTACGCCCTGATTGACAAAATAGCGAACTTTTCGCACTCTTCCCTGTACGGCTCTGGTCGCAATAACTGGCGGGACAAACAAACGCGCCAATGGGCTCAAATCCGCAAAGGGATCTTCAATCGAATCGAATAGATGTTCGCCGACGTCTTCGTCGGCAGCCGATAACAGCACCTGGACGAGAGCAATTCCATCGGCAATGCAGTGATGTAGACGGCAGATCAACGCACTGCCCTGACCGTAATTGTCCACGTAATGCAGCTCCCACAGGGGTTTGGCTCTGTCAAGCGGGATGCTCATCATCTCACTGACGACATGCTGCAGGGTCTCATGGTCCGCTGGCTCCGGCAGGGACATGCGGAATAAATGGTTTCCGAGATCGAATTTTGGATCTTCCACCCAGCGCGGCAATCCGATGGCGGGTTCAACAACACGCTGCCGGAAGCGAGGGTATGTCAACAACCTCGCTCTTATAATTTCTGAAAACGCATCATAATCTAGAGGTTCACTAAAAGTGATCACCCCCGTAATCACGGCCAGGTTGGTTGGGGAATCCATGTGCAACCAGGCGGTATCTACGCTCGTAAAACGTTCACCGATCAAACTGCGAATGTTCATCTCACCCTCTCCAAAAAAAACTATAGTAGAAAATCCTTTGTATTCGTTGAATACTTCTACCATATTATACCCAACAGAATCCATTCCAGACCGCAGACAAGGAATATCTTTTCCATATATAATCACTGTGTCAGGGTTCAAGCTTCTAAACATAACTGTACCTTGCGAGGGTTGTCTCAAAATTATACTCTTTGATAAATCGTGTTGATTAACGTAAAAAGCTGTTCCCAATTACAAACCCTCGCAAGGTTCATTAGTCAAATCATTCTGATATTCTATTCGGAGGAATAAGATCATGACCTTCCAACCCATACTGGTTCTGATAACCGCACCAACACATGAAGACGCCAGAAGAATATCTAACACTCTGTTAGAAAAAAAGCTCGCTGCGTGTGTCAATATCGTGTCTGCTGTCGATTCGCATTACATCTGGCAGGGGGAAATAAACGAAGAAAAAGAGGTGCTATTGATCGTAAAGAGCAGAGAAGAACTTTTCGAAGAGCGGCTCGTGCCGGCGGTTAAGGCAGTTCACCCTTATGACGTACCTGAGATTATCGCATTGCCGATCATAATGGGATCCAAAGATTACCTGAATTGGATCGAAGAAGTGACCTGTGAATAAGGAAATTTATCACCATAATCCTGAATATCCACATCGTTAAATGCAAGCCGAAAATCAAAGCTGGGGTATAATATAGGATTGTGCACAAGTCCCAATTTTCATGGAGCGAATAGGTAAAATCAATGGATATTGGATCGGTTAAGCATGTAGACATAGACGATCAGATGCGCTCAGCGTACCTGGATTACGCTATGAGCGTTATCGTAGCGCGAGCTCTGCCGGACGCTCGGGATGGATTAAAACCCGTCCACCGCCGGATACTGTACGCGATGCATGACATGGGCATACGATCGAACACGTCCCATCGTAAATCCGCACGCATCGTTGGCGATGTTCTGGGTAAATATCACCCGCACAGCGATTCCTCAATATATGACGCGATGGCTCGCATGGCGCAGGATTTCTCCATGCGCTATATGCTGGTGGACGGTCAGGGAAATTTCGGCTCTATCGATGGCGATGCACCTGCAGCGATGCGCTATACCGAAGCCCGTTTGGAGCGCATGGCAGAGGAAATTCTCGCTGACATCGGTAAAGACACAGTTGACTTCGTCGAGAATTTCGATGGTTCGCTCAATGAACCGCAGTTTATGCCGGGTCGATCGCCCAACCTGCTGCTGAATGGAGCATCAGGCATCGCGGTCGGTATGGCGACCAATATACCGCCTCACAACCTGAATGAACTCGGAGCAGCGATCACCCACATGATCGATCATTACGATAATGTGGATGACATCGCGCTGGAGGAACTGCTGCGCTTCCTCCCTGGTCCTGATTTTCCAACCGGCGGTGTGATTGTGGGGTGTGAGGGCATCCTGCAGGCATACAGCACGGGACGTGGACGGATCGTGCTGCGTGGTCTTGCGCATATCGAAGAGATGCGCGGCAACCGCTACCGTATCGTCATCACTGAGATTCCTTATCAAGTCAATAAGACAACCCTGATAGAACGCATCGCCGATCTGGCTCGATCCGGCAGGATGAGCGACATATCGGACCTGCGCGATGAATCCGACCGGCGCGGGATGAGCATTGTCGTTGAACTCAAACGCAGCGCCCAGCCAAAGAAAGTGCTCAACCAGCTTTATAAGTACACACCGCTGCAAACAACGTTCGGTGTGCAGCTGTTGGCGCTGGTTGATGGTGAACCGCGTTTATTGAGTCTCAAGCGGGCTCTGCAGATTTATATTGAGCACCGCCGCAATGTGATAACCAGGCGAACCCTTTACGAGCTCAAAAAGGCTAAGAATCGAGCTCACATCCTCGAAGGTCTCTTGAAAGCCCTTACTCATTTGGATGCAGTGATCGATACCATCAGAAAATCGAGAGACGCTGAAGTTGCCAAAGAACGATTGATGAAGCGCTTTGACTTCACCGACCGCCAGGCGCAGGCAATCCTCGATATGCAGCTTCGCCGCCTGGCTGCTCTGGAGCGTCAAAAAATCGAAGATGAGCACAAGGAACTGCTGAAACGTATTGCTCACCTGGAGGATCTTCTGGCAAATCCCCCGAAAATCCTCGATTTAATCAAAGAGGATATCGATGAGCTGGTTGAGAAATATGGGGATCCACGCCGTACGCAAATCGCCCCAGACGCCAGAGAAGAACTCAGTGATGAGGATTTAGTCCCTGATGAGGCGATACTGATCAGCATCACCGAACGGGGCTACATTAAACGCATGGCAGCTAAAACCTTCCGCTCTCAGCACCGCGGCGGCAGGGGCGTCACCGGTCATGCGATGAAAGATGAAGACGAGATCCTGTACATGTTCCCAGCACGCACACTGGACACCATTCTGTTCTTCTCCGATCGCGGAAAGGTATATTCTGAGCGAGCATACCAAATCCCTGACGCCGATAGAACGGCACGCGGTATCCCGATCGTCAATGTGCTCGCTCTAAGACCCGATGAGACCATCACCGCTGCGCTCGCTGTGCCGAACTTTGATGGATCGCATTACTGCACCATGGCAACCCGCAAAGGACGCATCAAACGCGTGATGCTGTCAGCGCTGGCTTCTGTGCGACCATCGGGCATCATTATCATTTCTCTTGCTGGAGACGATGAACTGGGCTGGGCGAGGTTGACAGATGGACAGGATGAAATCATCTTGATCACGGAGGGTGGAAGTGCGCTCAGATTTCCCGAGGGTCTGGTGCGTCCATCAGGCAGGACCGCAATGGGCGTAACCGGAATAAAACTCCGAAAGGGTGACCAGGTTACCAGCATGGAAATCCCAGAAACTGGGGGAGAACTGCTGGTCGTCACAACTAAAGGTTACGGCAAACGCACCCCGTTGCGTGAGTATGCACCTAAGGGACGTGCCAATTACGGCGTTTCTACCATTAACAAACACGCAATGAATAAAATCGGCCAGATCGCATCAGCGCGTGTGGTCCAGGAAGATGATGATCTGACGATCATGTCTGCCAACGGAGTGACCTTACGGACAAAAGTTAAGAACATTTCCCAGGCAGGTCGCCCCACTCAGGGAGCTCGCATCATGAATTTGA
>JAUXFR010000158.1 GCA_030622805.1 Anaerolineae bacterium
AGGGCATTGGCGCCTGGTTTGGAAGTATCCCCGTATTCATTTCTGGATGGTTCGCCCCATCTGTCGTGCCGCCATCCAGGCTGATAGCGGCTCTTATTGTCTACGAGCTGTTCGCCGTGGTGTTCGGCGTGATAATGATCGTTCGCTCTGCAACGGCCAAGGAACAGCTGCGTGGACAAGAAATCGCTTTGAATTTTTTCCTCTTCATGTGGGTCTTGTTTGGATTACTCTTCCTGCTTTTATACCCCGCACGACAGGTATCCGATCTGGTATGGATCATCGTGCCATTGTGGATCTTAGCAGCGAACGAGCTTCACAGGCATATCCCAACACAACCTGTCCATTCGATAGCAATTGGGCAAGCCGTGTTCATTTTCGTACTGGCAGGTCTGTTCTGGTACACCATCGCAGCGACAACACGCACCGTTTATGGCACGAATGAAACCCTGACTCAATATGTAATCCTGATCGGTAGTTTTATTTTGGGCGGACTCACCACGGCGTTGATTGCTCTGGGATGGAATTGGGAGATCAGCCGACGGGGACTGGTAATAGGTGTTACAGCAGTTCTATCTGTATACTCATTATCCGTAATGCTGGGGTCATCTCAAATCCGTCAGAACCAAGCATCCGAATTATGGAGCATTCCACCTTCTCCCGCTCAGACACAATTGATGACAAAAGTTTTGAATGAAATATCGAATTGGAATACTGGTTTCCCACAACATATTTATATCGTATCAATGGTAGATACACCATCGCTGCGTTGGGCTCTGCGCGAGTTTCCAGAAGTGCAGTTCTTATCTCGACCTATTAGAGGTGATTTACCTGCCGTTGTGATTACCCAAGAGAGTGATGAACTACCCACACTGGCGGAAGCTTATCGTGGAGAGGATTTTGTATGGTGGACTAATCCCGGCTGGAGCGGTGCACTCCCACCGGATCTGGCGCGTTGGTTCTCCTTCCGAGAGGCGCCACTGCAGAAGGAGAAAATCATCCTCTGGTCGAGGAGCGATCTCTACCCCGGCGGCGAGATCGATCAAGAAGATTTCACTGGTGATTATTGATAATCCGTCTATCTATCGTCATGATCTAGTAATCTTAATCTGGTAAACTAAATTTATATGTCACTACCAAAAACCATTACCATCGACGGTCCTGCCGCATCGGGAAAATCAACGCTTGGGAAGAGAATCGCAGACTCTCTGGGCTACTTATTCTTTGATACTGGCGTAATGTACCGGGCAGTAACCTGGATCGCGCTCAGCCGCGATATCGACATAAACATGAAGCACCTGATTGAACAGCTTGCTGAGAAAATCGATATCGATGTAAGACCAACAACGATTGATGATGGACGCGTCGCCGATATCCTTGCGGATGGAGAGGACATTACATGGCAGATCCGCAACCCAGAAGTTGATGCAGCTGTCTCTCAAGTTTCTACGTACCCAGGAGTGAGAAAAGCCCTGAGCTCACAGCAGAGGCGCATTGGACTGCGAGGGAAAGTGGTAATGGTGGGCAGGGATATCGGCACAATCGTACTTCCCGGAGCAGAATTTAAGATATATCTGGATGCATCCGTTGAAGAACGAGCGAAGAGACGTTATTCAGAGTGTATGGCACGCGGTGAAATGGTTAAATATAAAGAGATATTGGAAAGCATGCGTAGAAGAGATCAGATCGATTCGACCAGAGATATCGCGCCGCTAAAACCGGCTCGCGACGCAATTATTCTGGATTCCGATCGACTATCTGCAGATCAGGTTTACGAGCAAAGCCTGATTCTGATGGAAGAATCCACCAAGAAAATTTCGCATTGACTTACTCGGAGTAGATAAGGAATAGATATGGAATATAAATCCGTTTAGAGGACAGATGGAAAACTCCCTCGAAAACAAACCAGATTCACCTCCTACCTCGCCTCCCAAACCCATTAGCGAACGCATCCGCCCTGATATTACGTATCTTCCGCTTTTAACCAAAAGCCGTCGGATATTTCGATGGATATTTAACAAATTGCTTCGGTTTTTAGCCTGGATTTTTATCGATTTAAAACTAAAAGGCATTCAAAATATCCCCTCTGAAGGCTCCCTGATCGCTGTGACCAACCATCTGGGAGACATCGATTTGCTGCTCGGATGGGCGTACACAAATAGAATTGATTCGGAAGTGATCATTAAATCGGAGCTGAATGATATCCCTGTGTTAGGATCTATTCTGAACACTTATGGCGTCATCTGGATTCATCGCGGTGAACCGGACCGGCGGAGTATCCGCACCGTATTGCAGGCGTTAGCCGCAGGACGGATGGTAGCCATCGCACCCGAAGGACGCGAAACGCTGATCGGAGGATTAGAAGAAGGGACAAAGGGCGCCGCCTATCTAGCACTCAAAGCTGATGTTCCACTGATCCCAATCACATTTACAGGCACTGAAAATGCACGCGTTTTCAACAATTTGAAACGACTGCGTCGCACAAAAGTATCTTTTACCGTAGGAAAAATGTTTCAATTAAAACCTCAAGCTGATCGACGTGCGGCGGTTAAAGCAGGAACAAGGGAAATTATGATCACATTAGCCAAACAACTACCTCCAACGTACCGGGGGGTCTACAGGATCGAAGCAGAGGGAACAAATGACCGCTGACAGTCTGAATAATCAACATGCTTCCAAAACGACCTATGATCACGCTCGCCTCGAAGGTAGACGCAATTTTCTTCGTTTCCTATTGAAATATCTTGGTTTCCCCCTGTTGGCAAAAATCGACCGGGTAGAAGGAGTGGAAAATATCCCAGATGAAGGTCCGGCAATCCTCATGATCAACCACATTGCCTTCATCGATCCGATCGTGGTCCTGCATGTCGCACCCCGAAATATCGTTCCATTAGCGAAAGTCGAAGTATACAGCATCCCCGGTTGGGGTATTTTCCCACGCATGTGGGAGGTGATCCCTGTTCAACGAGAGGATGTTGATCGAAAGACGATCAAGCATGTATATCAAGTCCTCAAAGCTGGTGAGATTGTACTGGTCGCTCCGGAGGGGACACGGGGACCAGAATTAAAGCGCGCAAAGGAGGGTGTGGCATACCTTGCCAGCCGGGCAAATGTACCGGTAATCCCAGTTTCGATCGAAGGCACTAAGGGCTTTCCGGCATTACGTTTCACATCTCCATGGCATGGTCAGGGTGCCCGTGTCAGATTCGGGCATCCATTCAGATATCTGCCAAAATATCGTCAGGCGGGACGGGAAGAACTGGGAAAAATGACGGATGAAGCCATGTATGTATTGGCTGAGATGCTGCCCGTTGAACAACGTGGATACTACTCTAACCTTGCTAATGCCACTCAAGAGACTTACGAGTGGTTGTAGCGTAATACATAATGTAAGGGGGAGATTAAGAAACGGTGCTATAATGGATACACCTGTTTTTTCTCAAAATAAAGCAGAGCACTGATGTCCATCATTATTTCGCTCCTTTCGGAAACTCCTTTTATTAGAATCCCTCAGGGCATTCTCGAATGGGTCTTGTGGATCATTCTTATTGCCCTCATTGTTTATGCCCTTATCCGATGGGAGCGGTTTAACAAACCGATGAATACGCGTCGCTGGGGCATCTTTCTACTGCTTACCCTTTCTGTACCAATTACAAGCCTTTTAATAGGTCTCAGGTTACCCACCAGCATCACATCCCTTCCCCCAGGTATATCAATTGATCCGATCGGTCCAGCGGTGATGATCTTTTCAGCAATTTCCTGGATGCTGGCAGCCGGTTTTCTCGGACCGGTTTCCGCTTCCGGGCTGGCGTTATTTTCCGGTATATTCATCGGACTGTGGGAAACTCATAATCCATTTACACCCCTAGTATATGCCTTATTAGCGATCTTATTTGCTGCTGCAATCAATCAAAGATACCGCAAAAGTTTCTTTCACCTGATCAGACATCCGCTAATCTCAGCAGCACTGTTATCACTTACCTTTGGTGCACTGTACCTCTTAATTACATCGGTTTCTGCAGAAGTACCACTCGATGTTCGCTTAGAATATACGTTTACCCACATCGGTATAGCGATGCTCGTTCTGGGAATCGAATTTATAGTTGGAGGACTGGTCGCTGAACTGATCGCGATTGCCGCACCCGATCACTGGGGAGAAGAAGGTCCATTGCTGATTTCACCACCAGAGCGAACAATCGAAGCCCGCATCCTTTACATTCTTGCCCCACTTGCTTTGATCCTGATCGTCTCATTGGTCATCGGTGACTGGTATATTGCAGGTCGTTCCGCACGGGGAATGATCAAAAACAGCATGACCAGTGTTGCACAGGTTGCAGCCGAGAATGTCCCTAATGTGATAGAAATAGGACGGCTGCAGATCCAGGATCTTGGTACAAACCCCGTTCTGCACGATCTGGATGATACGTATGAGCTTACCCTGGCATTGGCAGATGACTTAGACAACAAGCCATTTTTTAATCAATTCCTGATACTTAACCAGGACAAAGAACTGGTGATCGCTTATCCAGACGACAATCTTACGGGCGCACGCATGCCCATTAATGAGTTGCATGGATTAGATGACGCGCTCGATGGGTTTCCATACCAGATTGTTA
>JAUXFR010000099.1 GCA_030622805.1 Anaerolineae bacterium
ATGGGTCAGATAAACGGGAGTTATTTCGTTCCACAAGCACTGCGGAGAAATCGCTTTTACCCGCAGGTAGTTATCTGTTAAACCGCAAATCTCCCAGCCATCCGGACCAAATGCTGTGGCACTCTCCCACAAAACAGGCAGCACATGACCGACAAACTGAGACCGGTAGGAGGAGGCGGACTCAGCAAATATTTGCCGCATCTGTGCGTTGCGCTGCTTGCGAATCCCATGCGGCAGATGATCTGGCATAAGCGCTGCCGAGGTACCCTTTCGCATGGAATATGTAAAAACGTGACCACCAGCGAAGTGCATCTCTCTGATAAAGTCCAGGTTTTGCGTGAACTCGCGCTCGCTTTCACCGGGGAAACCCGTGATCACATCGGTTGTGACGGCCACTCCAGGGATAGATTCCCTGGCGGTTCTTACCAGATTGGCGTATTCCTGCGGTGTAGTTTTTCGAGCCATCCGGCGCAGCGTTTGGGCACATCCTGATTGCAGCGGTAAATGGAGATGGCGGCAAATGCGGGGGTCCTGCCAGAGATCAAAGAAATCGTTGTTAATATCCCAGGGCTCCAGGGAAGATAAGCGTATCCTGGGTACGTCCGTGTGCTCAAGGAGAGCTCTTACCAGATCGCTCAAATGCAACTGCGGTGCGAGATCATGACCCCATTTTCCCAGATGTACTCCAGTGAGAACAACTTCCTTGGCGGCGGATGTTGATCCATTGTCGGATAACGAACGCAGCGCAGCCTGAAGGTCAGCAACAATTTCCGCTGTGGTTCGGCTGCGGCTCGCGCCTCGTGCAATTGTGGTGATGCAGAAAGTGCAGCGGTTATCGCAGCCATCCTGCACTTTTACAAATAACCTTGTCCTGAACCGAGCGCCGGGGATCGCTACTCTTTCTATAGGTTCGAGTTCAAATGTTTGAGAAGAGACCCGGAGTGCGTCATCAACCAAATCATCCTTCTCTGCATTGGGTACAACATCGCTCACCCCTGGTAACGAAGCCGCCTGCGCGGGGTTCAATGTAGACCAGCAGCCTGTAACAACCACCTTATCCGCTCCGGCTCGAGCAGCCCTCCTTATTTTTTTGCGCGAATCAGAATCTGCAGCCGCTGTAACTGTACATGTATTAATTACCACAAGATCCGCTGCGTGGGGCGCCTCAACCAGGGTATGACCATAAGCTCTGAACTGACGGGCATAAGCCTCAATCTCTGCCTGATTCAGACGGCAGCCGATACTATCCAAATAAATTTTCACGGCTTTAAAACCAGGAAATTATCGAAATAAATATCCACGCCCGGGATATCGAAGGAACCGGCAATCATACCCACATCACCAGAAATGTATGAATCGTCTTTGGTCTCAAGTATTTTTTCGCCGTTTACGTAGAGCGCCAGTCGATTGTCAACACAATCCGCCCGGATGTGATTGAGTGCATATCCCTGACGGATATATTCGCTCGGCTGCATTGAGTCCCAACCAAGCAGAACCTGCATATCGTCCTTCACCTTCCCGATCCCGTAATAACCATCACTGCTGATGACAAAATAGTAAAATCGATGCGCATCCTGATCCGAGCGGCAGATGACACCGAAGTTGTTGTCATCTGGTCCACCTCCTTTCGTCGCGTCGACTTCAACAATGACATTATCAAAAGATAAGCCCGGGTTAGCCCAGACATCCACGTTCGGCTCAGATACCTTTATTCGATACACTCCATCCGCGTAATCTGCCAGGTATTCTTGCTTCTGCACTCGATCCCAGCCGCTGCGTGGGTCAGAGAAACCGTCCTTGTAGAGAAGATCACCCGACTCGAACATGCTCGATTTGGAAGTCAATAATTGGCACGACAAAGAAACCACACAGAATATTGCTATTAGGAATAAGATTCGAATCTTCATTCATGCACCTGATCTAAAAATTAATTGTAGCACAATGAATCTAAGTGCAGAAGGTCGTTATTGAGAATATAATTATGCCAGAACGTTGCATCAGCGACCATTCGTAATATTACAAATGGTTTTTTTTAAATACCAAAGTCACCACAGAGAATATATAGTGAATTTTTATTTCAAGGGCACAAAGTAGAAAAGATATCTTATAATTTTCTTTCTTTACCCGGGAATTTTATTTGACTCACGCGACGGGCAGTATTTGCGCTAAACTAAGGACAGAAGGTATAAATATTATAGAAAGGAACCTCCATGGATTTTTCATTAACGGATGAACATCGAATGGTGCAGGAAATGGTGCGGGATTATGCGCAGCGTGAAATCGCACCGATCATCAAAGAGTACGACCGCAAACAGGAAATGGCGCCGGAAATATTACCGCGCATGGCTGAATTGGGTCTGCTCGGTATATGCCTTCCGCTTCGCTACGGCGGTCAGGGGATGGATTACATCGCCCTGGGTTTGGTCTGTGAAGAATTGGAAGCTGTGGATTCAAGCATGAGAGTTGTGATGTCCGTCCATGTGGGTTTAAACTGCCTGGGATTGTTCCAGTGGGCAGATGAAGAGCAGAAAGAAGCATTTCTAATCCCACAGGCACGCGGAGAGAAGATCGCATGTTTTGGTTTGTCCGAACCAGGCGCTGGCTCTGATGTCGCCGCTATACAGAGCACTGCTCGCAGGGATAAGGGCAATTATGTCATCAACGGTGAGAAGATGTGGATAAGCCTGGCTTCTAAAGCGCATCATGTGATGTGGGTTGCCCGTACAAATCCAGACGCCCCTGACCCTCACGACGGACTCTCCGCTTTCTTGGTTGAACTGGACCGCCCTGGCATCACCCGCGGAGACATCCATGGTAAGCTGGGAGTGAGGGCAGGATCGACGGGATGGATTTCGTTTCAAGATGTGCGCGTTCCAGAGAAAAATCGCATCGGCAAAGAAGGAGAAGGTTTTAAAATCGCTATGTCCGCATTAGACAATGGACGGTACACGGTTGCAGCCGGGGCTACTGGTTTGATCCGCGCATGCCTGGATGAGAGCGTCCAGTATGCCAACCAACGCCAGGCGTTTGGGCGTCAGATCGGTAAAATCCAGTTAATCCAGGCGAAGATAGCGCATATGGTACAATCATATGACGCAGCGCGTCTACTCTACCTGCATGCAGGCTGGCTGAAAAACTTGGGCAAACGCAACACAAGGCAGACATCATTGGCGAAGTGGTTCGCGACAGACGCATCCTTTGAAGCGGCATCGCAGGCTATCCAAATTCATGGGGCGTACGGTTACAGCGATGAGTACAATGTGGAACGATATCTGCGCAATGCACGTGGTGCGATCATCTATGAAGGCACAAGCGAGATTCACCAATTGATCCAGGCGGGTTATGCCCTGGGGCTTCGTGGGGATGCCCCTCTGCGGAAAGAGCTGCCGGCTTACGATAGAGACAAGTGGCAGGAGAACTGCTCTGAATAAATTACCATTAATCCATAAACCATTCAATAGAATAGGAGGTAGTCTTGAACATCGTAGTCTGTATCAAGCAAACGCCCGACAGCGCCGCGAAGGTCGTCGCAGAGAACGGGCAGGTTAGCTGGGGAGATTCACCTTTGGTGATGAATCCCTGGGATGAGTACGCCGTAGAGGCGGCTCTAACTATGCAGGAGGAACAAGGAGGGGACGTAACCGTGATCAGCATTGGTGAGGAGGGTGTGAAAGATGCCCTCAAAACCGGCTTAGCCATGGGATGCAGCAACGCATTTTTAATTTCAGATCCCGCCATGCAGAACGCAGACAGCCAGGCAGTTGCGCGCGTTCTTGCTGCCGCAATTCAAAAGATCGAGAATGTCGATATCGCGTTTTTTGGAAGGCAGGCGATTGACGGAGACATGGGGGTGACGGCTGCCCAGACGGCTCGAGTGCTCGGATGGCCTATCCTTTCGTTAGCATCTTCAGTTGGAGCGGTAAACGGATCGATCCGTGTGGAGAGAAATGTTGAGGAGGGTAGACAGGTCGTGGAAGGGAAGCTGCCTGTTGCTGTGAGCGTGGTGAAAGACATCGGAGACCCCCGCTACCCGTCCTTTATGGGTATTCGCAAAGCCAACCGGGCGACAATTCCGGTCTGGACGCTGGCAGATCTAGGAATTGAAGCCCCAGACACCAACGTTCGTTGGCCTGAAATCATGAACCCACCAGAACATGAAATAACCAACGAGATCGTAAGTGGAGATAGCCCAGATGAGATCGCAACAATTCTGGCTGACAAAATCCTATCAGAGAAGGTGCTGTGATGAGCAACAAGATACTTATATACATTGATCAATTTCAAGGAGCAGCGCTGCCCGCATCCTGGGAAGCACTCGGCGTAAGCAGTGCAATCGCATCAGACCTGAGCGGTGAGGTCCTGGCGTTGGTAATAGGGCAGGACATCAAACAGGTTGTCAGCGATGCCTATCAATACGGCGCTGACCAGGTTTATTATGCGGATGACGCGAGTCTAAAAGATTACCGACCGGAGCCGTATACCGCCTTGATCGCAAAAATCGCTTCTGAGCAGATGCCTGATGTTATCCTGTTTCCCACCACAACTCGCGGGCGTGAACTGGCTGGTATGAGCGCGATTGACCTGGATACCGGTGTCTTACCGGATGTGACGCAATATACGATCCGGGATGGCAGGATCTTAGTGACGAGACCCGTTTATGCAGGTAAGCTTCTGGTGAATGCAACCTGTGACAAAAACCCACAGATCATCACACTGCGCGGCCGGGCATTCGATAAACCCGAACACGATCCATCACGATCGGGCGAACCCATTCAAGTCGAGACCGTTATGGCTGCAGATGACATCCAGACCGAAGTCATCGAATACTCGACAGCAGAGGATGGCGTCAGCCTGACCGACGCCGCTGTGATCGTATCGGGCGGCAGAGGGGTATCGAACAACCCGAACCTGACAGCACCGGATGATCTAGATGAGAAACAGGCGGAGATCTGGCGCGCCCAGCAAGGATTTATGTTAGTTGGTGAGCTGGCAGCGGTGCTGGATGCCGCCGTGGGAGCCAGCCGAGCGGCTGTTGATGCTGGATACGTACCTTATGATATACAGGTTGGGCAGACGGGAAAAGTAGTCAGCCCTGACCTTTACATCGCCTGCGGTATATCCGGCGCCATCCAGCACCTGGCGGGAATGCGCACCAGCAAGGTCATCGTAGCCATCAATAAAGATCCTGACGCACCGATTTTTAAACTGGCCAGGTTCGGTGTGGTCGGTGATCTGTACCAGATACTTCCACCACTCACCGAAACGCTGCGGGAACGGTTGGATAAATAGCTGACATCTTGTGCCTACGTACCCTGTTTGGTTTAAATCGTCAGTGTTTCTATATTTCATGGGCTGAGAGCTCATGAACCATCGACAGTAAATTGGGGATTTCAGTATAGCCATTAAGAGTGTGAATCGCTGCGTGCGCGAATCACACTCTTATCGTCATATGCCAGCTATCACTATTCCGCTACAACCTGTACGTGTTATTTGGTGATATTTGTCGGCGCAATGAGGATATTTGCCACTTGGAGCGGAACCCCTTTTGTTTTAAATTGTAAGTAGTAATAAAAAGTTCCTTTTTGTTATATTTTTTACATATCAGGTCCATAATAAAGCCCGAAACCAACGTAAGTATAAAAACGATCACCGATCATGAAGCCACCTGGATACAGTGTTGAATTATCAAGCGCATTCGAGAATCTGAACGAGGATCAACTGACACTCGTAGGACCACTATTCGTCCCGCGCCATGAACCCGCTGGAACGGTATTGTTTGAACAGGGAGATCCTGCCGAATGTATTTACATTGTAATTAAGGGTGAAGTACACATCAGCTACAAGCCCGAAGACGGTCCTGCACTCACCGTAGCACGTATTCGCCCAACAGGTGTAGTCGGCTGGTCGGCAGCACTGGGAAACCCGAATTACACATCCGCGGCATATTGTGCAGACGATTCAAGCA
>JAUXFR010000144.1 GCA_030622805.1 Anaerolineae bacterium
GCCACACCAAAGATCTGGGATATCGCTGGTGCGTGGCTGCTGGTGAGAGAATCAAGCGGTGTGATCGAATCATTGGATGGGAGCGTTCCGTTCCCGTTAATTTCAGGTTTGAATTACACGCGTTTGATTTTTCCCTTGTTGGGTGCTCCAAATATTAAATTAATGGAGAAATCCAGGGAGCAGATCAACCTTAACTAATTATGGAAGGTTCGAAACTTCCGTTTATGTATTTCAACGATGGTTAATGCTCTAATAAATTCATATTACACTAATTCCTGATAATTGATAACTAAAAGGAGAAATTACAAATGCAATACCGATATCTTGGGCACTCAGGCCTGAAAATATCCGCCCTGTCTCTAGGAGCGTGGGTCACTTACGGAGGCCAGGTGGGCGAAGATACCGCCCTTCAATGTATGACTGTCGCTTATGACGCAGGTGTGAATTTCTTTGATAACGCCGAGGTATATGCTGACGGCAACGCAGAGGTCGTCATGGGCAATGTGATAAAGAAAACGGGTTGGAAACGGTCTGATCTGATCATTTCAACGAAGATATTCTGGGGAGGGCAGGGGCCCAACGATCGCGGGCTTTCGAGAAAACACATCATTGAGGGAACTGACGCCTCTTTGGAGAGGCTGCAGATGGATTACGTGGATTTGATCTTCTGCCACCGACCGGATATCTATACACCGATTGAGGAGACCGTCTGGGCGATGAACCAAGTTATCAACCAGGGCAAGGCTTTCTATTGGGGTACGAGCATGTGGAGCGCCCAGCAAATTATGGAAGCCTATGCCTTCGCCCGTCGTGAGCACCTCATGCCACCACTGATGGAGCAGCCCCAGTACAATATGTTCGATCGTGAGCGGGTGGAGAAGGAGTACGTTCGCATGTATAATGAGATCGGTCTTGGCATGACCACATGGAGTCCTCTGGCAAACGGCATTCTAACTGGTAAGTACAATGATGGCTTACCAGAAGGCACGCGGGTAACATTGAAGGGGTATGAGTGGCTGCGAGATCGATTCGAGAGTGATGAAGTAAAAAGAGACATACAAAAAGTTCGTCAGATGATGCCGATTGTTGAGGAATTGGGTTGTTCAATGGCGCAGCTGGCGCTCTCCTGGTGTTTGAAGAACCCCGATGTAAGCACGGTGATCACTGGCGCTTCCAGACCCGAACAGGTGACTGAAAACCTGGGCGCATTGGATGTGGTAGAAAAACTGGACGATGATGTGATGGAGCGCCTGGATGAGATTCTCGATAACAAACCAGAACCGGCGCCAGATTTTCGGTAGAAATAATGGGTTTGCAGTTTACTCATTTGATGGCTATAATTAGATCGGATAAAAAAGGTGAACAATAGATTGGTGCGCATTGTGCCGGGATTGAGGTAGGAGATAGTACATGACAAAGTCAATAATTAGAGATCGTCGAATTCTGGTGGTCGATGATGAGGAACGTATGGTCCGGTTCATCCGCCTGAACCTGGAATATGATGGTTTTCAGGTGATTGAGGCGTTTAACGGTGCACAAGCTATCGAACAGGTACGCAGCAACCTGCCTGATCTGGTACTTCTAGATGTGATGATGCCTGATATCGACGGCTTCGAGGTTCTAAGGATCATTCGTGAGGTCAGTTCTGTACCGGTGATAATGCTTACAGCGAAAAGCGAAGAAGATGACCGAGTGCGAGGGCTGGAACTTGGAGCGGATGACTATATCACCAAACCGTTCAGCCCACGCGAGCTGGTCAGCCGTGTACGGGCGGTGCTGCGACGCACTGAAGGCGCTAGCGGGGCGACCCATGGTTTGATAGAAGTTGACGACCGTCTAAGATTAGATTTTGATCGCAGAGAGATTTGGGTCGATGATGAATTGGTTAAACTGCGTCCTACAGAATATCGACTGTTGTACCATCTGGTTCAGAACGCCGGGTGGGTGGTAACCCATGACCAGCTTCTTCAGAAAGTGTGGGGTTATGAATACAGAGACGAACCTCATTATGTGAGATTGTACATAAACTATCTCAGACAAAAGCTTGAGGAAGAACCCTCTGATCCGAAATATATTCTGACTGAGCGCGGCGTCGGTTATCGGTTTGTCGATTTCCGCCGCAAGAAGCCAGACCAGAAGCCAAAGCAAGGATAGAGAAATATGGTTGCGAAGCAGCGAATTTTATTGGTAGACGATCATGAAGTGGTACGTCTGGGGTTAAAATTCCTATTAGACAGACATCCAACTTTTGAAGTTGTTGCTGAAGCAGGCACGGCGCGCGAAGCGATCGAGTATGTGGATACTTATTCGCCAGACGTTGTCGTGATGGACATACGCCTTCCGGGCGGGTCCGGTATCGAAGCCTGTGAAGAGATCTCGGAAAAATATCCTGACTCAAAGGTTATCATGCTGACTTCCTATGCAGAAGACGAGATGCTTTTTTCTGCCATTCGCGCCGGGGCTTCGGGGTATGTATTGAAGCAAATTGGTGGAGAGGATCTGGTGCGGGCGATTGAGGCGGTTGGGCGCGGTGAAGCTCTACTCGATCCTGCTGTAACTCAGCGCATTTTCCAGGAAGTGCGTAAGGCTGCCAAGGAGGAAGAAGCGTCGGCTTTTTCGGCACTCACCCAGCAGGAAAAGCACGTCTTGCTGCTCGTATCAGAAGGAAAGACCAACCGTGAGATCGCTAAAGCCCTTTTCTTAGGAGAGGGCACGGTACGAAATTATGTGAGCAGTATCCTTTCGAAGCTCGGTGTGAGCAACCGGGCTGAAGCTGCAGCTTATGCTGTGGAGCATAACCTGCGAGATTATCTTTAATCTGGGGGTCTGCAAATCTGACAGGGGCACAGAGCTCGTAAATAATCCCAATTGTATATTCCATAGTGGTGTCCGTCTTCCCATTGAATCGTTATGGCATAACTGCCGACGGCCTCGATCTGCTGCAGATGAGTGGCGGTTGAGTCCTCTTCGGGCATGAGGAAGACGGAAGGGTCGGGATCAGTGCTCATCTTATCATGACCGCCGCGGCACTCTGCACAGGGGCAGGCGTGGCGAAGGAGAGAAAAGGAATATGTGCTTTTATGATCATCATCCCAGGTGATGGTCAGTTCACTTAATCGACGATTGGCTGTGATATCAGTTGGTTTGTGCCGCATAAGAACCTCAACTTTTTGTTCATGGATTGGAGACCGGTTTTATAAAGTCGGCTACTGCCCAGCCGCGGCTTGTCTCGTTATCTGGACTGACCAGGAACCACCAGCGGTAGTTGTCAGAATCTCTTGGTCCATCCTCGACAAGAAAAATCTCGGATTCCTGAGCAATCTGCCAGATCTGCCCTTCCAAACCCGGATTCACGCGCAATCGTAAACCTTCTCCACCGGTCCCACTAACCTGGACAAGAATGCCCACGGTGATCTGATCTGGGGAAAGTGTGGGGTCAGGGGTGCTGGTTGATGTTGGCTCAGGGGGTGGTTGTGTGGCAGTCGGGGCGCGGATCACGTTCAACACCGCGGTTGCTGGTTGTGGGATGTGTGGTCCAGGACGTGCTATCCAGAGAATGGTAAAAGTCAGCACAAGCAGCAGTATTGCGACCAGGACTGCGCCAGCAATAATGCGTGGGTTAAAAATGTTTCGAAATAAGATACGCAGGTCCATATTATGCAGGTATCAGGAAGAAAGCCAGCGCAAGGATCAGGTACACAGCTAACAACTCCGCGCCTTCCAACCAGTTTGAGACACCGTCTTCGGAGACGAACACAGCGATAACCACTCCCGCGATCAGTGCCAGTAGTTCAAACTCATTGAAGATCAGCAGCAATGGGTTCCCCATCAGTAAGCTGATAAAAACCAGCACAGGTGCTACAAAGAGCGCGATCTGTAAACTGGAGGCGAGAGCGATTTCGACACTCAGTTCCATCTGATTTTGGATGGCGACTTTAACTGCTACAAGGTGTTCAGCTACGTTTCCGATGAGCGGGATTAGGATGATGCCCAGGAAGAACTCTGATATACCCAAGCTCAGGACTACCGGTTCTACTGCGCCGATCAGCATTTCACTCATAAAAACCACACTGGCTGTGGAAAGCGCCAGGACGATTAATGCGGTTCGGACTGACCATTCATGCCGGGCGGTTTGTTGGGTCGCAGCAGTAGATTTGCTTTCGGTAGCTGACTCGACAACGTGGTTGTTTTTAGATGGGTGCATGGTAATCGTGGTTGGGGCGGTGAACGGGCCTCGTGCATAACGCAGGCTGTAGAACACGCCCAGGATATATAAGATGATCATGATAACCGCTGCACCCATGCTCAACGCTTCGGCTCTCAGGAAATCTTCCTCGCCGATATAAGCGCCAAGTATTGATGGTATTACCAGGGAGATCACAGCCAGCAGTAGAAGGATAGCATTGCGGCTGGCTTGTCTGCGGTCGAACTTCTGTACACCGTTCTTAATTCCGCCCAGAAGCATCGACATCCCCATTACCAGCAGGATATTACCCAGGATCGAACCGGTGATGGACGCTAAGACCAGTTCTAACAAGCCTTCCCGAATGGCGACGATGGTGATGATTAATTCCGCTGCATTGCCAAGGGTGGCGTTCAAAAGCCCACCGATCCGCGGTCCAGCGTGCGCTGCCAGTACCTCGGTGGCTTTACCGATGTAGCTCGCCAGGGGAATTATTGCAATTGCAGATAATAAAAAAACCCAAATCTCTCCCCAATGGAGTACATCCGCCAGGATGGCAATCGGAAACACAATAAGCAGCAGCGCAATCGGGTCTGAGCGCAATAATTTCATGATGTTCTCCTCGATGATA
>JAUXFR010000203.1 GCA_030622805.1 Anaerolineae bacterium
CTGCGTTCTTCTTCTGCTATCGACGGTTCCAGTTTGCGGAAAAGTGGTTTAGGCTGGCGCAGGGCTTGACCCGGCGGCAGTTGGCTGGATTCCCAACGTCCAGTTGCAGCATCTGGCAGGTATCGCAATACAGTATGTTCGCCTAGATCGTCCTCAATCGTCTCAACGGTCTGGTGTCCGAACAACGGACGATCATAGCCCAGGTAGCCATGCAGCAGCTCACAGGTGAATGGCAGAAAAGGTGCCAGCAGCACCTTCAGTGAATCGATCGCTCGCAATGCCGTATACACCGTCTTCGCAGCGGCAGATTTATCTTCTTTGATTTCAAACCAGGGCGCAGCCTGATCAAGATAGCGGTTCACTGCTCCAGCCAGACTCATCGCCGAATTCAATGCGGTTCTCAGCCGAACCTCGTTCAAACTTTCACCTACCGTATCGAAGCCATCTTCAACTTCAGCCAGAATAGCTTGATCCTTGGGACGCAGTTCGCCGGGCTGTGGTACGAGCCCATCCCAGTGCTTATATGCAAAGGAGAGAACCCGGTTCACCAGATTTCCCCATGTAGCGACCAATTCATCATTATTTCGACTGACAAAGCCGTCCCAATCCCAATCGGTATCTTTACTTTCCGGCATGTTGACGGTCAGATAATAACGCAGCGGATCTGGATCATAGCGTGTCAGGAAATCAAGCCCCCAGACAGCCCAGTTGCGGCTGCCCGAAATTTTATCGCCTTCCAGTTTCATAAATTCATTCGCAGGGACATCGTACGGCAATGTAAGTGTTGTGGCGTCTTGCTCGGAATATAATTTTACGAACCATTCATCTGCCCCGATCAATTGGGCTGGCCAGATTACAGCGTGAAATGGTATGTTGTCCTTTCCGATAAAATAATATGCACGCGTATCTGGTTCCGTCCACCACTGCTCCCAAATTTGTGGTTGCTGGTTCAGCTTCGCCCATTCAATCGTTGCCGAAAGATATCCAATCACCGCTTCAAACCAAACATACAGGCATTTGTCATCCCATCCATCAACAGGTACCGGGATGCCCCAATCAAGATCGCGTGTAATTGCCCGCCCATGAAGCCCCTTCGCTTTGATCTGCCCAAGAGACTGCCGCAGGACGTTTGCCCGCCAGGAAGACCCACGATCTTCCAAAAACGCCACAATCGCGCTTTCCAATTTTGCCAGGTCCAGGTAGTAGTGCTCCGTTTCACGCAGGACCGGTGCTGATCCGTCAATCTTCGAACGGGGATCTATAATCTGGGTAGCATCCAGCAGATTACCACAGTTATCACATTGATCGCCCCTCGCACCATCATACCCGCATAGATAACACACCCCCTCCACATACCTGTCTGGTAAAAAGCGTCTCTGGGAAGGCGCATACCATTGCTGTTGCCTCTCAGAGTAGAGACATCCACTATTCTGCAGAGCCAGGAACATAGTTTGCGCTACCTTGAAATGGTTCTGTGTATGGGTGCTGGTAAACAAGTCATACGTTAATCCAAGTTTCTGAAACAACTCGATAAAGCCAGCATGGAATTTCTCATAAACTTCCAGGGGAGTACTTCCTTCGGCATCTGCGCGTACTGTAACCGGTGTGCCGTGTGAATCCGATCCGGATACCATCAGAACCTGACTGCCGACTAAACGGTGATAACGCGTGTAAATATCAGCTGGCAGATAAGAGCCCGTGATATTTCCCACATGGATACGCGAATTGGCGTATGGCCAGGCTACTGCGACAAGTATATTATTTGACATCACTAACCTCCTGATAAGGCAAAATAAAAAGGCTGTCCTTTGGACAGCCCGATAAATTTCTCAACAGCAATAGCTATTGTTTCCTCCGAAAAACGAGGGCTGCCCTTCTGCTGGCATGGCGAATCATGACCATGCTCCACATCATTCCCAGGCTGCACATGGCCATCAGAAAAACTGCCACCTCGAATTGGTTGTAATATTCAAACATCTTTCCTTTATCCTTTACAAATCCGAGTCTAAAACAGCAGTTGTTATTTGTCAAGGAATGGAACACTCAGACATAATCTCGCAGCATTCGCGCCCTATTCGGGTGACGAAGCTGACGCAGGGCTTTTCCCTCTATCTGGCGGATGCGTTCTCTTGTCAGACCAAATTTCTTACCCACCTCCTCTAACGTGTAAGCCCGTTCGTGCCCCAAACCAAAACGCAGCCGCAAGATACGGGCTTCCCTGGGTAATAGAGTCGATAACACTTCTTTTACTCGCTCGCTCAGCATGTTCTGATATGCAATCTGAGCAGGACTCGGGGACGATCTGTCTTCTACCAGCGTACTGAATTCAGAACCATCCTCTCCAATAGGGGTCTCCAAGGAGATTGGTATTTGTGCGACCTGCTGCATCCAGCGCACTTTTCGGATGTCTAAATTCATATATTCTGCCAGTTCTTTCGCAGTAGGCCTCCGCCCAAGGGATTGTTCAATTTCCATGGACGATTTATACAGCTGGCGCAGTCTATCAAACATGTGCACCGGGACCCGAATTGTTCGCCCTTGATACGCTATGGCGCGTGTGATGCTCTGTCGTATCCACCAGGTAGCGTAGGTTGAAAATCGGAAACCCCTTTGGTAGTCATATTTTTCCACCGCCCTCATCAACCCCATGTTCCCCTCCTGGATCAGGTCTAATAATGGAACGCCTCTTCCATTATATCTGCGAGCGATGCTTACCACCAACCTGGTGTTTGCCCTGATCATAAACTCACGCGCGAAGAATCCGTCTCTGATCAGATTTTCCAATTCTTTCCGTCTATCGAGATCAATCCCGCCGTTGTTGCTCACCAACTCCAAACGGGCGTTTGATGCTTGTTCGATCCTTTTTGCATAATCGATCTCTTCCTCGTGCGTTAATAATGGAACAACGGACATCTCTTTCAGATACAGGCTTACCGTATCATCCGTGGCGATATGCTCAAGGTTCGATGGGGTATAAGTTTTTCCGGGTGTGTGTAATGTCGGTGTATTCACTCCGCCGGTATCATTATCTTCGATAAAATTGACCCCCAGGTCATTTAAGTACCCAATTAATTCGTCATATGTATCTTCGTCGACATCATCCACTTCCAGATCGAGCAAATCTCCCACCGTAATATAACCCTGCAGTTCAGCCTTATCGACCAGGGTTCGACGCAATTCCAGTGATTTGATGTCTTTTCCGGTGAGGGTCATGCGTTGATGTTCTGCTTCACAATCCTCAAGGTTTCAATGCTGGCATAATTATTTGGATTACTATTCGTCAGTATCTTCTATGAGTAAAGATTTCAATACTTCTAAGCGGGGATCGATTGGCTCATCACCATGGTTGCAGACCGTTTCATTCTGGTCTTCACCACAAACCGGACAAAGCCCTTTACAATCAACACGACATAGTGGATTAATTGGAATCGCAACCAGGACCTCTTCACGTATCAGTGGCCCGATATTAATTTCTCCATCGTCCGGAAGTAATTTTGATTCATCATCTAATTGTTCCGCGTCGAATACATACAATTCGGTAAACTCGGTCTCGATTTCGTGGGGGAAATCCTCCAGGCAGCGCACACATTGCACAGTTGTCGTCGCATAAACCTTGATCTGGACTAACAGCCCTCTCGCTGTCCTCGTAACCTCAGCCAGGCCTGAAATATCAAATAAATCAAGATCTGGGGACAGATGTGCATAAGGGATATCTAAAATAAATTCCCGCGTATAACCTGCATTTCTGGGAACAATAAATCCGACGTTCAGTCGGAATAGATCAAGATCATTGGACGTACGATAACC
>JAUXFR010000005.1 GCA_030622805.1 Anaerolineae bacterium
GCTTCTACTGCTGCAAAAAAAGATTACGTTACACACGGTGTAAAATTCCCCTGCCGGTCACAAACGAGCGTGAATTCATTGACCGGTTCTGGACAGGAGTTACCGACCGGACTCGGGTGATATTTATCAGCCACATCACCAGCCCAACTGGTTTAATCTTCCCTGTAAGTAAAATCTGCCAGCGCGCCCGGGAAGCCGGCATCATCATAATTATCGACGGCGCACACGCTCCCGGCCAGATTCCTGTGAACATGGGCGATATCAACGCGGATATCTACACAGGCGCATGCCACAAGTGGCTGATGGCTCCCAAGGGTTCAGCTTTTTTATACGCTAGATCCGAGCTACAAGGCTGGCTCGAACCGTTGATTGTAAGCTGGGGCTACGAAAGCGAGAAACCAAGCGGTTCTTTGTTTATCGATTACCACGAATGGCAGGGAACCAGAGAGCTGGCACCCTTCCTATCGGTACCAGCAGCGATCCAGTTTCAAGAGATTAACAATTGGGATAACATTCGTGAACGATGTCACCTGATGGCAATCGAAACCCAACGAAGGATTTCCGAGCTAACAGGATTGGAGCCGATCAGTCCAATTGAATCGTTTCCTCCAGGAAAGGAGATCCGAAATCCCTGGTTCCTGCAGATGTTCAGCGCCCGCCTTCCGAGTCTTGTTGATGTAGATCAACTCAAACAGCACCTTCACCAGGATTACCGGATCGAAGTGCCAGTGTTTGAATGGAATAACTACAAACTTATCCGCGTCTCTTACCAGGGTTACAACGATCAATCCGATGTGGAGATTTTGATTGAGGCTTTATCGAAGCTTATCCGTTGAAGTTACAAACAGATGTGGAAACGCTTATAAGAATATTGAAGGGTCGAGTCCTTCCTTGATTATCCTGGTTCCACTTGCATAGAATATATATCACGTTTACCAATTCAAAACTACGCTTTCGGATTCCTGGGAAAGGGTTTCTGAAAGATCATCCGCATAACGGATCCTGCGAACAGGCACGCCCAGAAATTCCAAAGAAAGCGCGACTTCATCCTGATTAGCGGTTCCTCCGAAGGACATTGCGTCGACCAACGCCGCAACTGGACGCAACCCACGACGCAGCAGTAAATCCGCTGTCCGGTATAGTTCAGCAGATGCACTCGATGTTATCAGAACGACTGTGCTTCCACGCGGCATGTGTTGTGCCTGCAGCTCCATAAGACTCTGCAACGGCATGCTTCCATCCGCACGCAACACTGCCAGTGCTTCGAGAATCTTGTTTAACTGCCTGCCACCGCGATCGGTTGGCAGGATCGTAAGCGAAGAATTTTCATAAACTATTCCCACCGCCCTACCACGCTGAAGATAGTAACGCGCCAGCGAAGCAGCGATGCTGACTGAGTACTCGATCGTAGATGGGGGAAGTTCAAACTTTTTCCGTCTCCGGTAAACATCTCTTGAGCTTATTTCTTCCCGCTCCCATGGATGGGCTGCCTGTACGGATTTATCCGCATCGACGATAATCCAAACTTCCGCTAACGGGTCCAACTCAAACTCTTTCGATATCAAGCGGTCACGCCTTGCGGTACTCAACCAATGGATGCGATTCAACGGGTCTCCTGCTTCATATTCTCGCACACCGGATGCATTCGATGTGATCTGCGTCGTACGCCGGCGGAGTGCTTCACCACCTGGCAGCAATCCCGGTAGGTTAGGGAAGTTTGGAATATCGAACATCATTGGATACACAAGCAGCTTATCCTGGGGTGCAAATGACTGATCGGCTGGAAATAACCCGAACAGATCCCCAGAAGCCAGCACTGTCGGACCCAATGGGAAAATACCGCGCTCGACCAATGGAGTACGGGCTAAATATGTACGACTCTCCCTTCCACCAATCATTGTCACCACATGCGAACCGCTAGAGCCGGGCAAAGGCGATTCGTCCCGCACTTCTAGCCACAAGCGCGGTAGACGACCCAAATTGCGCACCTCGTAGCGTTCTTCGTAGATTTCACCAACCTGTGAGCGTGTCGAACGCGCAGTACGGTAAACCTGAACCCCCCGCAAAGAATTACGTGACATCAGCCAGCTTCCAACCAGCAACAGTGCCCATAGATAGCTGAGTCGATAATATAGCAGGGATTCTGTGACCATCCCAGCCAGCATACTAACAACCAGCAACACGATAACAATTCGCTGGGCAGTATTCATACCTATTCCTCTGCAGGAGTCAGGACTTGTTCAGGTGCTTGGGTTATCTTCTCTGGCATCATTGCCGTCGGATCACCACCCGGTACTGCGATGCTGTTGAGGATCTCCTGTACAATCTGCTGGGCGCTGAAGTCACGCAAACGCGCTCCTGGCCCCAGAATCACACGATGCGCCAGTGTGGGAACTGCCAGCGCTTTGATATCATCGGGCAGTACATAATCGCGCCCGAACATCGCCGCCCGTGCTTGCCCTGTGCGGTAGAGTGCAAGACTGCCGCGCGGGCTGGCACCCAAATATACTTCCGGGTGATCTCTGGTCTGGCGAGACAGCGCGATAATGTAGCGCTTCACTGGGTCCGAGACATACACACTCTTCACAGCTTCCTGTGCTTCTACCAACTCTTCCAGAGACACAACCTTTTCTAAAGTATCGAATGGATGTTGATATTGCTGCCGTTCGAGAATCTTGATCTCATCATCCGCCGATGGATATCCCAAACGCACTTGCATCAAGAAGCGATCAAGCTGTGCCTCCGGTAAGGGGAAGGTACCCTCATACTCGATCGGATTCTGTGTTGCCAGCACCATGAACGGCCGCGGGAGTGTGTGTGTCACACCATCGACTGTCACAGTCCTTTCCTCCATAGCCTCCAGCAGCGCGGCTTGCGTTTTCGGCGTAGCACGGTTAATCTCATCCGCCAGCACAATCTGCGCCATCACCGGCCCAGATCGAAACTCAAATTCACGCGAGACCTGGTTAAATATCGACACGCCTGTGACATCGCTCGGCAGCATATCGGGGGTGAATTGAATACGGCTGAAGCTGCAGCCCAGAGAACGCGCCAGACTCCTCGCCAGCATGGTCTTTCCCACACCCGGTACATCTTCAATCAGCAGATGTCCCTGACACAACAAACCCGAAACTGCCAGGTCCACAGTCGATCGTTTGCCAACAATGACTCTCTCGATATTCGCACACACACGCTCAGCAAATTGTTTTACGTCAGACATGCTATACTCCAATGTTTTTTACAACGGAGCACACAGAGAACACGGAGAAATGAAATTTTATTCATTCATTACAGTACTTAAATATATCCTGTTAATAAAAACTGTTTAATCCGTAATCCTGTGCGACTCTGAAGTGCAAGATAACTTCTCATTAAATTATACATCAACGATAATGTTATCGCTATGAGTTGATCTGCGTATGATTATATCTGATCTAAATTTTAACGATTTTATATCAGCAACCTTTTTCAAAATTTGTTTAATATATTTTTACGGAATGAGTAGACCTAATTACCTCCAATTTCTCTACCTGATTTCATTTAGTTCGGTTCAAAAACAAATAAAAAAAGAAGCCCTTGCCTTCAATCCATTACACCTCTATAATCTTAATCAATCAAAAATAAGGATCCCAACTATGAGCCAGATGTTTCAACTTTACCGTTTGCAGCAGATCGACAGCCAGCTTGATGAGGCTCAAGAGCGCGTTCTTGATATAGATCGTTTATTAGGGGATGATACAGCTCTCAACCTGGCAAAGACGAACGCAATAAGTGCTGAATCTATATTAAAAGATGCAATAAATGCACAGCGACGTGCGGAACAGAATGTGGGGACACAGTCCATTAAAATAGAACAAACAGGAGCGACCCTATACAGCGGTAAAGTAAGAAATCCAAAAGAATTGCAGGATCTTGAAAATGAAACCGCTGCGCTTAAACGCTACCTGGAGGTTCTGGAAGAACGCCAGTTGGAAGCCATGTTTGCTGAGGAAGATGCTCGTAAAATTAACCAGGAACGATCAATTGAATTAGCGCTCGTCACAGCGAAATCAGCCCGTGAACACAAGGATTTAGAAGAGGAGAAAGCTTCTCTCCAGAGAGACATCTCCAGGTTGGAAAATGAACGTAAGGCAACCACTAATTCGATTCCAGATGGAGACCTCACCATATATGAACAACTCAGAGTCCAGCGCCGCGGCATCGCAGTCGCATTGGTAAAAGATAATTTCTGCGCCGCATGTGGAACAACACTCAGTGCAGCCCTGCTCTACGAAGCGCGATCACCGAACAAACTGACCCGTTGTGACACCTGCAGGCGATTTTTGTATGCCGGATAAATAATGGAAATAATCTTCGAGTGACGATCGATCCCTGGTATGCGCGACCGTTTAATTCACAACTGTTGTAGTGAAGATTTTAATATTTTCTGTGATGCGATCTGGAATCATACTCCATTTAATTTCATAATCGTAATAATATACTCTGAATTAAATAATCTAAAACCTGGAGCAGAATGATCAGCACCAGGGGGCTGAAATCGATCATTCCGGTACGCGGCAGAATGCGGCGAATCGGTCGCAGCATAGGTTCTACGATACGATCCATGAACTGACGTACAGGATGATAGGGTGCCATGAAATAAGATAGTACAACATCAATCAGGACGACCAGGGTAAGCAATTGAAAAAAACGGTGGATGATATTTGTAAATAGGATCATAGTATTTTCACGTAAAAAATAGATTTTAGATGTAGATCTGTTTTCCTTCTATCCGCTGCGTTTATTATTCATCCCGTAGCGCGATAAGCGCGCCAAATCTGCCTGTATTACCACCCTCCGCCCGGTGCGAGTACCAGTCACTCAAATGACATGCCGTACACAACCCAGTGATCTCGATCTGCTGCACACCTACCTGCTCCAGCACTAGCTGGTTGGCTCGCCAAAGATCAAACTGGAAACCAGACTCATTTTTCCCGTTGAATGAACGCAGAACTTTGGAGGATTCAGCACCAAACGCACGTCTTACTTCGGACTCGACTACTGCTCCAACTTCATAGTGATGCTGCCCGATCGAAGGTCCAATAACTGCCATAATGTCCGCTGGAATCGACCCGTAAACTTCACGCATCCTGATCACCGCATAAGCAGCAGTACGCAGCACGGTGCCTTTCCAACCCGCGTGCGCCAGACCAATCACTCGTCTTATTGGATCGAACAGCAAGATCGGCACGCAATCTGCAAAGCGCATAAATAAGTACACACCAGGCTGATCGGTCAAGATCGCGTCGGCTTTTTTATGCGGTTCCTTATCCGGTCGGGGGCGGTCCGTACATACAACATCAGCGCCGTGCACCTGCCATACATCATAAATACTACTGGGCGAGACATTCAATGCCGTGAATGCCTGATCTTTGTTGCGCTCGACTACTTCAGGATTATCACCAACAGTACTACCGACATTCAGCGATGCATACGGCGCACTACTAAAACCACCTGTGCGCGTGATTATCGCGTTAATGACACCCAGACTATCAAACATATTTAATGTAAGGTAGCGAACATTTCCTATCTGGCGGAAAACCATTAGTTCACCCGACCCCATAACAATAACGCCATAATTGTCTGCCCGACATAACTTTACACCTTACTGCTCCTGGAATCCATCAACTCACGTGTATCGCTCATCGCCTCTTCCACCAGCGGGTATGCAAACCATGCGGTCGAAAATCCAAACAGGAAACCTGTTATTACTCTCAATAAAGGCGTGCTCTCACGGTATGGGAGCCAGCCCAGTGGCGGTTGGCTGATTATTTGGCTCAGTCCATCAACGCCGATTGGCACCAACCCGATCAGGATCCACAGGTACCAGGGTAAACCAGTGATTCGCTTGTTAGTGATCCCGAAGAGCAAACCGAACAGCAGCAAGCCTCCCCACAGAGCAATGTCACGCTGGCACAGAGCTACTTTGTAGCCAACCAATTCGTCACCAACGTAGTCCCGCGCCGCGAACACTTCCACAGGCTGGTTTCCTTCGCTCAACCCAGTCGCCTCTCCGTAAGTCATCAGGTCATCAATACCAGCCGCGGCTCTTGGATAGACTGGTTGCTCTCCAAATAAAAAAAACGAACGATACGACAGCTGGTGGCACAGCAGTCCGTATCCACGGTAAATCATTTTTGCCGGTAGATCATAACCAGCTCGCATAAATACCGGTGCCAGAAATGGTAAACCGACATAGAACAGCACAAACATGTTAAAGATCGCCAAGTAATGCTTTGTGATCCAGTAGGCAATGCCGTCTGCGGTTGACCTGGGGGATCCACTCGCGCTTACCTGCACTGTTTTTTGATCCCTGACAGTGGATTTCTGATCCATCTCCTGTGAAGCTTCGAGAGCGTTCAGTAGTTCCTGCTTGCTGATGGGTGCTTTCAGCAGGTACGAGTTCATCTGGACAACTGGGATCTCGAAGCCAAATTTCTGCGCTAAATCCGGATTCTCGTCAATATCAACGATAGACAGGCGGTGAGGGAATTGAGATTGTAATTCGTCCAGATCGTTCCGCGTTTGCTCGCAGAGGCGGCAGTCTTCCCTGGTGTAGAGAATCACTTCGATCATTGGATTATGCCCAATTCTTCCAGATAGCCTATCAGTTGGGATTCACTCATCATACCAAGATGCAGAATACGGATTTTACCATCTTCATCCATGAAATAGGTCGATGGATACCCGCGGATCCGGTATAGAGATTCGACTTCACCATTTTTGTCCATCAGGATGTCGAAATCCAGGCTCATTTGATCCACAAATGCCTGCACTTCCGCCTCTGTTTCACCGACATTGACCGCCAAGATCGTGAATTCTGTTCCATATTTTTCGTGGTAGCTCTGGAAAAGAGGCATTTCCAGTCGGCAGGGACCACACCAGGTCGCCCAGAAATTAATCATCAGTGGGCGTCCAGTGTATTGTTCCAGGCTGATCTGCTCCCCTGATAAGGAATTCAAAGTAAAGCCCGGTGCTGGCGAATCAACATTCGGGGCTACCGGATAAACTCCTTGTTTTGATGAGCTACCTGGAATATTAACGAATTCTGATCGAAACCCGAACAAGATCACGATACCAATCCCGATACCGATTAAAATCCCAGGGAACACTTTAATATATGTGCGAGACACCGCTACCTCTGCAAACCCGTATCATTACCTGGATACCTCACTCTCTCCGTCCCCCTCCGAGTAATGTTCCGGATCAGCCAGATCTGGTGCCTTCGGCTTGATAAAAATAGCCATAGGCAATGCTACCGGGAAAAGACCGACTCCGAAAAAGTACCAGTCGAGAAACCGTTTCCCTTTACGCGCGGCAATGAACGCCGGCAGCAGCCCTAAAATAACCAGCACCACCACACCTATAAGCAGGTACTTTCCAATCTTAACTTCCTCAAATACCCCGAAGAAGCTCCCAAAACCAGCCAGCGTTTCAAAACGACCGAAGAAGAGCATCACCCCTATAATGATCAACAAAATACCCATACCGATTTCCACGTAGCGCATTACTTTTCCATAGCGCTGTATGGCTGAGGTGATCAATCCTATTTCAATTGAAGCAATCAGGAACGGGATCGCCAGACCCGCCGAATAAGCGGTCAGCAGTACAACACCCTGCGAGATCGAACCACCACTCAAAGTCAGAGTTAATATGGCACCCAGGATCGGACCGATACATGGTGACCAACCCGCGGAGAAGAACACGCCCATCATAAACGAGGCCAGATATCCCCGATTACGGTCAGGCGTTGATTGAGATCGAAGGTCATACTCCAGGAACGGGATGCGGATGATGCCCGTCATGTGCAGACCAAAGATCACAATAACAACCCCTCCGATGCGTGTGAGCCAAGTCCTCAGTTCGTAAAGATACCCACCCAGTGCAGAGGTGGCAACACCCAAGGAGATGAACACCAGGCTGAAGCCCAGTACAAATGCCAGCCCATGGCTGAAAGTCACCCAGGTTTTAGCCCTTCCAGTCGCACCGGAGGCTGCAGATCGACCACCGAGATAGCCAATATAAGCGGGTACAAGCGCAAATACACACGGCGATAAGAACGAAGCGATCCCAGCGATAAACGCAAGCCAGACAGACACATTTGTAAAATCCATCTAAAATTTTTTCTCCAGATGAAATCGAAAAACTGCAGGAAAATCAATCACTTAAAGTGAATTTTCAACTACTTCCACCTTCGTGCTGCCCTGCCCAGAGATCGTGACGTCTCCCGGATCATAGGGCACAATCGGAAGCGTCCAGCGGAAGACCCACTTGGCATCGTCCGGTTGGGCATTTACGCAGCCGTGTGAGCGAGGGATACCGTAGCTATTGTGCCAGAATGTAGAGTGTATCGCAACACCGTTGCCCGAGAAAAGTGTTGTCCAACCGATCCCCGGCAGATCATAGCCACCGCCTGTTGTGCCCCCCGTCATATGGACGGAAACCAGTTTGCGCCAGATGGTATGCATCCCGGGTGGTGTGGACCATTCGTCTACTCGGTTTCCTTCCGCATCGTACTTATCACCCGTGGATACGCGACAGAAATACACCTCTGTGTTCTCCTCGAAGCAGGAAAGCGTCTGGTGGGTCAGATCAATTTGTACAAGTTTGTTCTCAACATCCGGACTTATCGGGATCAACTCGTCTCTCAATACCGGTCGAAATGCCTCTGCAGGCGCCCAAAAGCGGTCTCCAAAGGTGCCATATTTCTCGGCAACTCGATACCACACATGCTCATCATCGTCGATTTTCAATTCATCTACACACATAATCTGGCTGTAATACAGGCGCGGCGTTTTGGTATGCTTCATCCAGGGGGACCGCGGTGGTGGGTTTTCCATAATCAGGTCGACGTAGGGTACGGTTACTTCCACCCATATCCAGTCAGGATTGTCAATTCGGGAAAGAGGCTTATTTAACTCGTTGCGTACGGGCTGCAAATTTGGAGCGTAGACATACCCACCCGGTGTTTCCACAAATCGCTGGTTGTACCATAATGGGCGTCTCCCAACCACTTCCCGCAACCATGGAACCACTTCATCATCATACAACACACCAACTGTCTCGCTCTCGATATCCGGTTTGGCTTTCACATCAATCCTACCGCCGATCACACGCCCCAATCGTTCAAATACAGGAAATTCCGGCAGGCTGAAAATACGTCTCCACGGCTGCAAGGAAAGACCACCCAGCACCAGTGCGCTCATCTTTAGAAAGTCTCGTCGTGATACAAGCCTGTTATTCATCGATAAGTAATCCAACTAATCCAGGTTTTGATTCTTGCACGCGTAGACAGAGGTACATCTTTTCTGACCCTACTTAGCAATTCGTAATTTGCATTTCTTAATTGCTAAGATGAGATTACAGTTACAGGCGTACTGGCTTCACCGCTGACAGTCACGTCAACTTTCCCTGGATCGACCGGGACTGCAGGGCGTGTCCATCGGAATATCCACCTGGCGTCGTCTGGGGATACGTTCACACAGCCATGAGACATAGTGTCACCATAGTTGTTATGCCAGAAGGTAGAATGAATAGCCACACCACCTGTAGCGAAAATGGATGAAAAACCGATCCCGGGCAGATCATAACCCGCACCAGTAGTGCCACCGCTCATCTGTAGGGAGATATATTTACGCGTAATTGTGTGCTGCCCCAGCGGTGTCTCCCAGTTGTCCACCCGGTTGCCCTGATAATCGTACAGCGCTCCGGTTGATACGCGGCAAAAATAAACTTCACTCCCTCCCTCGTAGCAGGAGAGCGTCTGATGATTGATGTCAATCTCAATCCATTTATCCTCCACATCAGGTGATATGGGGCTTAATTCTTCGGATTCCATTGGACGGAAAGCACTGGCAGCCGCCCAGATCATGTCATAGCCGCCGTAGTAATTCGGGTTGACACGATAATAAACCTGCCCCTGATCATCTGTGCGCAACCGGTCCACCCAGAAGATCTGTTTGAAATAAAAACGGATTGGTAATCCTTCATCAATCCTGGCTTCGACCCACGAGTTAGAAGATGGTTCACGGTCCATGATCGTTTCTACGTAAGGAACGGTCACTTCCGCCCACATACCCGGTCCGATACTGGTCTCTGTCAGTGTCTTTACTGGCAGATTCGGAAGATACCGTACCGGCTGAAGCAAGGGGCTGTAAATATAGCCATCCGGAGTCTCCACCCAGCGCTGGTTGCTGAATACATAAGCCGGTCTATCTCCGATCACTTCCCGTATCCACGGGACAACCGAATCTTCATAAAGCACACCCACCGTCTGACTGTCCAGATTAGGACGGGCTTTGACTTCCAGCATACCTTTACAAACACGTCCCAAACGATCGCTCTGGGGGAATTCCGGCAGCCCATTTGCGAAGTGATCGAAGTTTAGATCATTCCACGGGCGCAAGGCAAGACTACCCAGACTTACCGCAGAAAGTTTTAGAAAATCACGTCTGGTTATCAATTTTCGAGACATTTACGTAATCGACTACTCGTTAAGAACATTTCTTACGATTCGTTGTGGAGAGCGATTTTTATCCTGATCGATACAATATTTTCAACACTTCATTAGGGAAACAACTTCCATCCAGGCTCGCAATTAACGAAAACCGGTTATTTCAGTTATTGATCCATACAATTCGTTAAGGATAATCAAAAAGATATTGCGGGTCAATGCTGCCGCGGTGGAACAGCGATTAAAGTTTGGTGAGAAGGAAAGGGTTATTCCTTATAGCGCTTCAGCCGTAAACTGTTGCTTACCACAAAGATGCTGCTGAAAGCCATCGCACCTGCCGCAAGTACAGGACTCAAAAATCCAAATGCAGCCGCAGGGATCAGAATCACATTATAGAAAAAAGCCCAGAACAGATTCTGCTTGATCGTACGCAGAGTCTGCCGCGAGAGATCGATTGCACGAACAATCCCTTTCAGATCACCGCTGATCAGAACTATCGGTGCGGTAGCCATAGCGACATCGGTTCCGGTTCCGATTGCAATCCCCACATCCGCCTGAGCCAGCGCCGGTGCATCATTGATCCCATCACCAACCATTGCCACAACCTCACCCGCTTCCTGCAATGCCTTCACCTGAGCTGCTTTATCGCCCGGCAGCACTTCAGCGTAAACCGAATCTACTCCAACCTGATTGGCGATGCTCTCCGCAGTTACTGCATTATCACCCGTTATCATCGCCACTTTCAGGTCCATTTTGTGCAGGGCAGAAATTGCTTCAGCAGATCCATCCTTAACTACATCAGAAACGGCGATCACACCCTGGGTTTCACCATCAATAGCAACCATCATAACCGTCTTAGCCTGGTTCTGAAAGCGTTCTGCGACAACCTGCAGACCATTCAGATTTATATTGTTTACCATCATCATCGAAGTGTTTCCAACCAATACTTGGATCCCTTCGACCTCCGCTTCCACTCCCTGCCCAGCAATTGCCCGGAATCCATGTGGATCGCTGAGCGCCAGACCACGTTCTCCAGCTTCAGCCAGGATTGCCTCTCCAAGGGGATGTTCACTGCCTTTCTCAACCGAAGCGGCCATCCGTAGGAGTTCTAATTCCCGTCTAGAGCCACCAGCACCATCAGATTTCTCCAACCAGCTATCATTTACAACAATATCCGTCACGGTTGGCTGACCGCGCGTAATTGTCCCGGTTTTATCGAGCGTCACTATTGTGACTTTCCCGGCTTGTTCGAGCGCCTCACCTGACTTAATCAGGATGCCCATCTCTGCTCCTTTACCCGTTCCAACCATCACCGCAGTCGGAGTCGCCAACCCCATCGCACATGGGCAGGCGATCACCAGTACTGCCACAGATGTGATCAAAGCGCGCGTAAAAGCGTTAATATCAGAATCGGGGGGCATTGGAACCAAGAAATACCATACCAGGAAGGTGACCAGCGCGATCAAGATCACCGCTGGAACAAAAAAAGATGAAACCTGATCCGCGAGCTTCTGGATCGGCGCTTTGCTTCCCTGAGCCTCCTCAACCAGACGAATAATTTGAGCCAGCGCGGTATCTTTCCCAACTTTCGTCGCTTCAAACTTCAAAAACCCCGCCCTGTTCAGTGTCGCACCGATCACACTTTCACCAGGGCTCTTCTCAACTGGCATCGATTCCCCTGTCAGCATTGATTCATCAACAGATGAGTGTCCTTCGATCACCACACCGTCCACGGGTATCTTTTCACCTGGACGCACGTAGACGATATCGCCAACGGTCACATCTTCGATTGAAACCTGGATTTCTTCACCGTCCCGCAGCACTACGGCGGTCTTCGCCCTGAGCCCCATCAGCTTTTTAATCGCCTCGCTGGTGCGCCCTTTGGCACGCGCTTCCAGATACTTCCCCAGTTTTATCAATGTAATGATCATCGCCGCAGTCTCGAAATACACATGCCCACCAATCAAACCAAAGACAACAGCCAACGAGTAAAAATAGGCCGCCGATGAACCCATTACAATTAATACATCCATGTTCGCTGTGGCATTACGCAGAGACTTATAAGCGCCCACGTAATACTGCCTGCCGACATAGAACTGCACCGGTGTAGCCAGTGCCAGCATGAACCAATCCGCCCAGGCAGCGTAAGCGATGCTATCCGGCAGCAAGCCGAAGTCGCGCGCCATTGAGAACAAAAACAGCGGTATTGTGAAGATCAAACCGATGATCAGGTCACGTCTCTGCAAGTTGATTTCAGCTTCACGAGCCTTTAACTCAACATCCTCCGCTTTATCTCCCGTAACTAGAGCCTCGAAACCAGCAGAGATAACTGCCTTGCGCAGTTCTGTCTGACTCACCACCGTTGGCACATAACGTACACGAGCCCGTTCGGTCGCGTAACTTACCTGCACATCCAGCACACCTTCCATATCCGATAGCATTCGCTCGAGGCGGCGAGCATCATTATCATCGCTCATACGTTGGATGAACAATTCTGCATTACCTGACGCGACATCGTATCCAGCTCGCTGAATTCGACCGATAATGCCATCCAAATCTGTTTTCGAAGGATCAAATTCTACTATGGCGCGTTCGGAGGATAGGTTGACTACCGCATTGCTGACTCCGTCAACCTTCTTCAGGTTTCGCTCCACAGCAGCGACGCAGTTTGCGCAGGTCATACCGGTAATCGGTAAGATCCTCTGTCTATTCTCAGCCATTATGGACTCCCGCAGTTAAGGTTTCTGACCTATTCAACGATAGGATAATTTATCTCTACCAGAAGCGCCTTAATCTCCGATTCTGTTACCGGCTCGCTGAAGGTGATCGTTGCTGTCCTTGCACCCTGATCTGCCTGAACCGTATGGACACCCTCAAGCTCTCCGACTTCCATTTCGATTGTATGGACGCAGTGCCCGCAGGATATATTAGGGATGGAATATGTTACTGTAGTCATTATTTACCTCCAATGAAGTTGATATTACCTAATTCGGGTTTGTCTATTTTCATCTGTACATTACTTTCGAGTCCGTAAACAATGTAGAAATTAATAGGAACAGCAGCGAAGCTCTGCAACAATCCCTAATCTATTGAAATCAATAGAGAATTATTACACCTTCGCGGCTGTCTCGAACACCTCCTTAATCTCTTGTAATACCCTCTCCCTCTCATCCGGGTCTTCCCCTCTAACAGCAGTCGTTAGACAAGAATTGAGATGTTCTTCCAGGATCATCGTACTGACCTTATTCAAGGCAGCCTGTACCGCCTGGATCTGACGGATCACGTCGATGCAATATGCATCATCCTCAACCATTCGCTCAATCCCGCGGATATGACCCTCGACGGTCTTCAAACGCTTTAATGCATTTTCATGTTTCATGATTTGTATTCTTCACCCCCCCCCCCATGGGGGGTGGGATAGTTATATATTACCAATAACCACCTGAATTGTCA
>JAUXFR010000159.1 GCA_030622805.1 Anaerolineae bacterium
ATCCCAATGCGAAGTTCGTGAGGTAAGGGTTCCAGTGTCATTTGTAAGATATCTAGCGCCAGATATTGTGTGTCACCTGCTATGTTTCACATTCCACGTGTCAAGGTTCTTTTATTTGGTGGATCAGGTGTCACGATACATTATAAGGTAAAGTAATGAGCCAAATAGTGTTATCCCCTCAATAAATTCGAGATGCGATCGATAAGTACATCCCGGTTATCAGGGCGCACCTCGATCAAGCGTACATCCGCCCTGGATTTAATCGTTTCGCTGAACCGGTCGGATCGATAGACAATCGTAGCCAATACGGGTGAACCGCTATCCAATGCCTGGATAACAGCTTGCTGAAATACGGTGGAGAATATTTCCATCGGTCCGATCTCATCGATCACCACCAACAGACCATCCTGGATCGCCCCTTTTAGTGAACCCACACCATTATCTTCAAGAAATGTCAGATCGACCCCGTACTTCCCTACACGATATACACTGTGCGTATTCACATGCGCCAGAATACCTCGCTGTCCATCCAATGTAATCATCTCAAAACCAACACGCTTACCGGACTGACGAATTTCACACGTGTAGAAACCACCCGCTTTGTCAGGATATCGTTCCAACACCTTCTGGATTAATGTAGTTTTCCCGCATCCAGGTCTGCCTGTCAATAATATATTCTTCGCCATTGGAAAAACAGTTTACAACACACACAGTCCTATGTCAAAGTGAATGTACTAACGATATAAATTTTACGCGTAGATTGAACTGGAGATTACAAAAACGCGAGTATCATCTTGTAATTACTCGCAAGATCATAAACAGCGACCCCAATCAGCAATAACCCACCCACCACGTTAATCAGCCGGGCGTGCTGCGCGAACTGGCGCGTTAACCAACGTTGGTTGGCACCCGACAGGAATGAGAGCAGCAGCAGAGGTAAACCGAATCCGATCCCGAACCAAAGGAAGACCGATAGCTTGCCGAACACCTCCCCGGCGGTAAGAGAATATGCAAAAATCCCCACCACCAGCGGACCGGAGCAGGGTAGTGCGATGGGACCATACAGCAGACCGTACAGGTAGACATTTCCGAAAGGATGTGAGAGCAGAGGTACCTGCACCTGCGGTAGACCTTTGAACAGATTGATGTCCAGCAGCAGCATCACCCCCAGAAGTATGATCAGGATGTCTGCTGCAGGGATGATAAGCGACAGAGCCCTGCCAATTGAGACCGACAGCAGGGCGATCAATCCACCCAACAGCAGCATCATTGTCAGCACCCCGCCTAGTACAAAGAAACCCAGCAGATACCTGCCTTTGCTGTCTTTCAGGTTTTCCTGGCTGCCGCTTAAATAAGCCAGAAAACCCGGATATAACGGCAGCACACAGGGGCTGGTTGTGGAGAGCAAGCCCAAAGAAAGAGATGTCAGAATAACTTCCATTTATATATTTTCCTATGCAGCAACCCTGCGAGGGTTTGTAATGGGAAACAGCTTGTTACACTTATCTGCATGATTTACCAGAGAGCATCATTTTGATACAACCCTCGCAAGGTTTAATTGTGTCCTACCCTTCATTCAAAAAAGGTTGGAGTGCTTCTTCAAGCTGTCCGGCGCTCTTGATCCCAAACGGCAGGGGATGCACCTGACCATGCCGGTCGATAATGAACATCGGGGTGGATGGTGGATTGAGGAACTGGTTCCCATATAACTGTCCGATCTCGCGCGCCACTTCCACCGGAGTAACCGCATACAGCCAATCAAATCCGTTGCTATCCACATAGCCCTTCAGATCAGCCAGGTTCTCGTTCGGATCGATATCCAAGCCCAGGCTGATAAAGTCCTGGCGGTCGCCCACCACTTCATGCAGCGCCTTAACCTGCGATTGCTGTTTAAAACAGTTCGAACACCACATCGCCAGTGTCTCCACCAGGATGACTTTGCCCTTCAGTTCATCGATCGTAAACCGCTCCCCCGTTGATGCGTTTACCAGCTGCGCAGAGAAGAACGCTGGTTGATCCACCATCGCGGCATCTTCACCCATCGATCCTTCTTCATCTTTCGTATCGGTTTCACTGGAAGCCATTTCTCCTTCCCCTTTGTCTTCCATCAATTCATCCAATTCATTTTCCAACGCCATTTGCTCTTCTGCAGTGTCTGACACCCTCTCTTCCCCCTCCATTGAATCGTCTCCGGTCTTTGCCATCTGAGATTCTTCTTTGGGTGGGTTCTCTTCAGCGACACCACTCACTGCCACTGCGGCGCTGCTGCAGGCAGAAAGAGTAAAGATCAGGATTAAGGCAAAAGCCAGGGTTTTTGCTCCAATTTTCATGATATCCTCCAATCAGATTGTATAGAATGTATTGGACATACACGAATCACCGGACATAGTCCGCAACAAACGTTTAATTAGACGCATTATGCCATTCAACTCTTACAAAAAATTTACCCAATACTTACAGAATGATGAACCCTTCAACCCACACGGGTAATACTTTTGTAAGCTTTTCTTCTTCGTCACTTAAGGCTTCAATAGTAAAATTTCTGCTAAGGAGTGTAAAATGAATACTGCTCGAATACTCATAGTAGAAGATGAACCCAGCATTGCTGAAGTGGTCAGCCTGTACTTACGTCGTGCGGGCTACCAGGTGCAGGTTGCACAGGACGGGCAAGCTGCTCTTGATTACCTGGAAGACAGCATGCCCGATTTGATTGTGCTCGATTTAATGCTTCCTAAAATAGATGGCCTTTCGCTTACACGTTGGATCCGCGACCGCGGCGATGTACCAATCATCATGCTTACTGCACGCCGGGATGAATCTGACCGCATCGCGGGTCTTGAAATGGGCGCCGATGATTATGTGGTAAAGCCATTCAGCCCGCAGGAGCTCGTTAGCCGGGTGCGAGCCGTGCTGCGCAGGTCCCAAGGCTCAGCCGAAGCGACAGCAGAGACCAGCCTGACATTCAACGGCTTAATGATCGATCCATTGACACGCCTGGTAACGGTTCGTGAACGGGAGTTCATCCTCACCGCGAAAGAATTTGATATGCTCTGGCTGCTCGCTCGCCACCCACGCCAGGTCTTCACACGCGACCAACTGCTGGAGAATGTCTGGGGCATCTCTGAGTACATCGACCCCGGTACTGTTACGGTTCATGTGCGCAGGCTGCGCGAAAAAATTGAGGCTGACCCATCCAATCCTGAACACCTGGTCACAGTTTGGGGTGTCGGTTATAAATTCGAACCCTGATAATTGCAATGACAAACAAAACAGTCTCCGTCTCCCCACCCCCCTTATTGCTGCGGTTTGCAGTTGGCATCGTTTTGATCGTCGTCCTTTCCCTGTGGGCTTTTTATCTCATCATGCAGCCCTCGGTAGACGACCTGTTGTTGATGGCAATCTTCCTATCAATTACTGCCGTAATCTCCGCCCTTGCCAGCTTCGCTGCGTACCGTATGGGTTGGATGTACCGCTCTCCCACCATCCGCTGGACGTTGATTGGCAGCTACATCCTGGCCAGTGTCCTGACCTTTGTGAATGTATGGATGACAGCAAACCTAATGTTCGCCAGCCAGCATGACCTGCTGCTTGCCACCATTCTGCTGGTTTTTGCAGGTGGCATCGCCATCGCTATGGGCTTCTTCATCACCAGCGCCCTGACAGATCGCATCAAACAGCTTGAACAGGCTGCCATATCGATATCAGGTGGTGACCTCAGCACGCGCATCCAGGTAAAGGGACAGGATGAGATCGCCAACCTGGCGCACTCATTCAACCAGATGGCTTCCCAACTGCAGACGGCTGACCGCGAAAAACTAGAGGCAGAGCTGATGCGCAAGGACCTGATCGCCTGGGTGAGCCACGATTTACAGACACCGTTGACATCGATCCGTGCGCGCATTGAAGCGCTTGCGGATGGGATGGTGGAAGACCCGCAAACTGCGCAGCGTTACTTGCGCACTGCCCAGAAGGACATCGCCGCGCTGTCCATGCTTATCGATAATCTCTTTCAGATAGCCCAGCTCGATGCGGGTGGTCTGCAGTTGGACCGGGCGGAAAACTCCATATCTGACCTGGTATCCGATACGATCGAGAGCTTTTCTGAGCTGGCAACACGAAAGGGCACATATCTGAACGGAAGTGTGGAACCTGGCGTTGACCCGGTCTGGATGGATGCCACGCTGATCGGTCGCGTGCTCAATAACCTGGTCGGAAACGCCCTTCGCCACACACCCAAGGGTGGTCAGGTAGACATACGCGTCGAAAAGCTGCTGCATGCTGTCAATGTGCAGGTGCGCGATACGGGTGAAGGCATAAAATCCGAAGACCTGCCTCACATATTCGACAGCTTTTTCCGCGGAGAAAAGTCTCGCAGCCGGGCAACAGGCGGCGCCGGGTTGGGGCTGGCGATCTCCAAAGGCATTATCGAAGCACACGGTGGAGAAATTTCTGTAAGCAGCGCTCCCGGTCAGGGGACATGCTTCGAATTCACCGTTCCGAAATCAAGCTGAATTCACGCTCTTTTCACATTCCTGTAATCTTTACACAATAATTTCATTGTAGACTTATCTAATCGATATTATCAGCTAGCAAGAAAC
>JAUXFR010000164.1 GCA_030622805.1 Anaerolineae bacterium
CTTGTTTGTTGCACGAGCCCAACGCAGGCGGACATCGTTAGGAATTTGTGTTCCGTCCACCCGCAATCGCATAATCAGTTCTACATCTTCCTGCTCTAAATAACCAGATTCCAGGGCGAGTTCCTCATTGGTTGGTTCGCGCCGCAGTTCCTGAAACAGTTTAAGCTGCGCGCGCAACAGGCGGTTGATCGACTCAAAAACATGCACTGGGATACGGATTGTTCGAGCCTGGTCGGCTATTGAACGGCTGATTGACTGGCGGATCCACCAGGTGGCGTAGGTGCTGAATTTGTAGCCAAGCGCGGGGTCAAACTTGGAAACTGCACGCAGCAAGCCCAGGTTGCCCTCCTGAATCAGGTCAAGGAAATTACTGCCGCGTCCCGTGTAGCGTTTGGCTACGCTGACAACCAGGCGTAGATTAGCACGGATGACATCATCCTGAGCATCTTCAGCCCTCAGGTAGCTCAGCTTCAACTCACGCTGCAAGATCGTGTTCTCGGGTAGATAATTCAGGAAAGTACGCTCGGTAGGCATTCCGCCGCGCCGGGAAATATAGATGTTGAGTTTTTTTGCAACCGCATCAGGCAGCATGTACATATAAAGGAAAACAAAGAAAGCGTTGCGAGCCACCGGATCCCAGAGCGGATCGCCGCCCCATAAGCCGTTATCCAGATAAGCGCGCAGGTAGGATGGCGCGTCGTTTTTCCAGGATTCTTGCAGCATCTGAGCTTCAGCGAGGATTAAACCCAGGTCTGCACAATCGTACCCCAAACGTTCCGTGTCCTCAACAACTCGCAGCCAGGAGGTGGTCATGTCATCAAACAACGCCCGGTAGATACCACGAGCAGCTTGAACGTCATCCAGTACCAGCGCCGTGCAGTCCTCCTGCGAGAGCCGCTCAATCGGATCGCCGCTGACCCTCTGGCGCACCAGGGGATGCTGGCGGCACAGCAGATCCAACCGCCGCCCTGCCACCAGACGCGTAGCCAGCCAGAATTCCTGGTCGGCGTCAAGCAGCTCAATGCTGCCGATCTCCCTCAAATAAAGCTTTATGGGGTCTTCGCCGATCTCAGATGCCAGCACGGGTCCCTTTTTCAGTTTGTCCAATTTACCACGCTCGCCATCCTGCACGTTCAGTTATTATTGAAATCCAGATTTCCGCATCCGGTCATCATCAAAGAAGAGGTCTGCTGTTTACATCCTTTTTGGTGTATAAGCGCCGGTCACCCGTATAATCTCCCAGAGCCTCATTGATTCGCTTTAGGGCTGCAGAATGCTGTACCATGGTCTTCAGGTACTGTGAAGCGGTCAAATCACCCTGCTCCTGAGCGTCTTCCATCAAGAAACGCATATACTCAATATTCTGTCGTAAGCTCCGACGGCGCAGCTCCAGCACACCGCGCAGCAGATCTTCCAGCACCTTGTCCTGATTGGAATTCAGTTCCTCGGTCTGCTTCAGTAATTCGTCGACGCGCTCCATGGTGGATAGGTCAAAGTGATTGATCATGTATGTCAGAGGCTCGGCCATGTCCTGATTGAGCGATTCCTGCACCATCCGGAAAATTGGCTGGTGCCCACTGTGTTGGAAATCGTCCGCCGATAGGCGTGCAAGTTCCTTCTCCTGCAGTTCACGGTCGATCTTGTAAAGTAAATCCGGCAAACGCATCAGAACACCCAGGCAGTGAGCTTCCAATAGCTGGCTGCTGGCAGCGGGAGAGGTCGCGGCTGGTGAAACTGCCGGTTTAGGTGTGTCCCCCCTTCGTAAACGACGTGCCCTGCCCCCTTTAACGACGCGCATACCCAGCAGCGTCCTTTCGTCCACACGCAGCAGGCGTGCCAATCGCTGGCGGTAGGCGTCCCGCTCGATCGGACTGCCCACATCCTCAATCAGCGGCAGCACCTGCGCGGCGATATCCCTCTTGACCTTCGGATCGTCCAAATCGTGATCGCGAGCCAGACTCTCCATCACGTAAATCACCACCGGCTGGGCATCCTGCACAATGCGCCGCCATTCCTCCGGATCGCGATTTACCACATCGTCAGGATCCAACCCATCGGGCAGGGTGGTTACGCGGATATCCGCCTGCAGCCGGGCCTCATGTCCCAGCAGACCACGTGGGTCGAAGACCGGCTCCTGCTCGCGGTCCATAGCCTGGCGTGCAATATCCAGCCCGCGCAGGGTTGCCTTATCGCCAGCTACGTCGGCATCGAGCGCCAGAAGAATATTAGGGCTGAAGCGTTTGAGCATGCGCAATTGCTGCTCAGTGAGAGCGGTGCCCATCGGCGAAATGGCATTCTCGAAGCCGGCCTGGTGCAGGGCGATCACATCCAGGTAGCCCTCCACGATCACTGCCTGATCTGCCTCCCGGATGGCGCGCCGCGCCCGGTCCAATCCGTACAATGTACGGCTCTTGTCAAAGAGCACAGTCTGCGGTGAGTTCAGGAACTTGGGAACGTCGTCCGGGTTTAAAATTCGCGCACCGAAGCCGCTCATTCGCCCACGGTAGTCGCGGATGGGGAACATCACCCGGTTGCGGAAGCGATCGTACATACTGGCGTCCTCACGCTCGCTCACAAGTCCCGCCTCCACCAGATCGTTCTCGCTGTAGCCCTTGTTGAGGAAGTGCTGCATTGCGGCTTCCCACGACTGAGGAGCGTATCCAATACCAAAAGCTTCCAGAGTCTCCTCCTTCAGCTCGCGCTTCTTCATTAAATATTCCAGCGCCTGCTTTCCAGCGGGTGTGTTGAGCAGGTTGTGACGGTAGAAGGTGACGGCATCCTCCAGCAGGTTCCGTAAGCTATCGTACTCTTCAGCCTGCTGCTGCTGCTCAGGCGTCTGCGGTCTGAGCTGTACTCCGGCTCGATCTGCCAGGTAGCGCAGTGTCTCGCTGAAATCCCAACCTTCCTTTTTCATCACAAATCCAAAGATATCACCGCCCTCATTGCACTGCCCGAAACAGCGCCAGGTGCCTGTATCGGGGAAGACCACAAAAGCGGGCGTGCGCGTATTCGGATGGAAGGGGCAGAAACCGGTGTAATTTTTACCCGAGCGCTTGAGCTGCACGCTTTCCCCGACCAGGTCTACGATATCTATTTGGGATTTGACTTCGTCAATGGAGGACATTTGTGGTTAGTCTCTGGGTTTTTTAGTCGGTGGTCAATCTGGTGATTAGTGATCAGGTAATTAATCAATGAAAGGTCGATAGTTTGTATGGGATAAAGTGTAAATAGCAATTTCTGACTTCGGTCTTTCTTTTGTCATCACTACAAAGAAATTATACTCCACTAATGCGTCATCCCCGATAAGCCAGTTACGCCGCTACATGACCCCGTCGACTGATGCGACCTCTACAAAGCATATGAAACTTAATCAAACACAAGATGGGGCTGGCATGGGGATGCCAGCCTCTACCAGCTACCCCCTACTGTCTACTGAGAACTGATTACTATGCTCCCCCCCTGATCCAGGCGGCGTCCCCGCCGCCGTCTCCCTTCGAACGTAGAACATGGAACCTCGCACTTGCCCCATAACACGTGATACTTAATCACTTGACACATTATCAACTGACCACTTTCCACTGGCTACTAGCTACTCCCTACTGGCTACTATCCTCCCTGGCGGCGATGCTCCCGCGTCGCCGCCTTTATCCATATCAGGTTCGATATTTGATTGTATAATACGTCATAGTGAAGATATCGCATAAATAATTTTGCTTATCAATCCACCAGGCGCCATCACCTGCCTTTAATCGGTGAAAAAATTGCCAAAGAACAATTATATGAAATGGGAGCGTGTAATAATGGAATGTCCAATTGATGGAACCGTACTTGAAACACACCCAATTAATGAAATCATTATTGAAGAATGTGCTCAATGCGGAGGAATCTGGTTTGAGGGAGGTGAGCTTCGTAAAGCCATGGAAGAGTCAGACCCCGATCTAAGCTGGCTGGATTTTGATCTTTGGTCTGATCAGGAGTCATTTGCAGTTGATTGGTCATCCCGAAAGTGCCCGCAATGTGGGAGGAACATGGCGACGATATCTTACGCTGACACAGGGGTGATGGTCGATTACTGTGCTGATGGGCATGGGGTATGGCTTGATAAGGGGGAGTTCCAGACCATCATTGAAGCCCTTGAAAACGAAATTGAGTCGATGGATGTTTCAGACTATGTCGCAGCTTCCCTGGAGGAAGCCAGGGAGATCTTCGTTGGTGGTGAAGGGTTTGTCTCCGAGTGGAAGGACTTTCTAACAGTCACGCGCTTGCTCCAATACCGGGTCCTGGTCGAAAACCCAAAAGTAGCCGAATTGTTGAACGCACTTCAGTCATCGAGCCCATTTAAATAAGGACTTTTGATCTCGCCCAACGTTTCGCGGGAACCGTCACCGCGGGCTGTGCGATCTGGAATTGACGATCCTGGAGCTGGCATCTTGAAAAGCAAGGGGGCTGCCTCACTGTTGAGGCAGCCCCGGTTAGTTATTATTTAATCAGAATTTACTCACCCTTGCTGA
>JAUXFR010000072.1 GCA_030622805.1 Anaerolineae bacterium
ATTTCAATGATGTGACGCCAAAATTTGTTCAAAGAGCACACAATGCGGGTTACAGGGTTCACGCTTATACCGTCAACCATGAAGAAGATATGCAAAAACTTTTCGCCATGCGTGTGGATGGGGTCTATACAAATGACCCACCACTCGCAATGAGCGTACGAGAAATTGAAGCTAAACATTATGATCCCAAATCAATGGATTGAAGAAGCAGAAAAGCGAATCGCACCTTTTATTAACGAGACACCGTTAACTTATGATGAAAATCTAGATATCTTCCTGAAGTGGGAGAATCATCAAGTATCAGGATCGTTCAAGGTGCGCGGCGCGTTCAATAAAATACTGACCCTGCAGCCGTGGGAAAGGGAGCTCGGTCTGGTCGCTGCATCAGCAGGCAATCACGGTGCCGGTGTCGCTCTGGCAGCTCAAACCTTTGACGTACCTGCTACAATTTTCGTATCGGAAAATGCCGTCCCATCGAAGATTGATGCCATGCGAAAATTCGGAGCCGAGGTCCGTACTGTACCAGGCTCCTATGGAGGCTCCATAGGAGAGGCAGAAAGGGCTGGTATAAATTATGCGGCTTCTTCAGGCAAAATCTGGGTTTCACCATACAATGATGGGCAGGTCATCGCCGGACAGGCGACGGTGGGGCTTGAAATCCTCCGACAACTACCAGAAGCGATCAATAAAAGCTGGTTTGTACCCGTCGGTGGAGGCGGTTTGATAGCTGGTATCGGCAGCGCGCTTGAATTTTATCAGACGAATTCACACAGCAACAAGCCTGAGACTGCTCGCCATTATCGTTTATTCGGTATCCAATCGGAGGCTTCGCCGTTCTTCCATGCCATTTATCATTATGGATCGCAAGAAGGCGTTATCGAGCTGCCCAGCCTGGCGGATGGACTTGCCGGTCAACTGGAAGACAATTCCATCACAATACCCATCCTGAGGAGCTGCGTAGACGACATCATTTTGGTCAGTGAAGAGGATATAGCAGATGCGATCGCTTATGCCTGGCACAAATACGCTGAGAAAATCGAAGGTTCTGCAGCAGCATCCATTGCAGCAATACTAACCAGAAAAATAAGTGCTTCGCCATCAATAGTCATCATCACCGGTGGTAATATCCAACCGGAAGCTCATAAGATGCTATGTAGGGAAAAGGGAGTAAAATAACTGTATGGATTTTACTGCCGATGAATTAATGGTCGTTTGTATCTCACGACAGATCAAAGATGGAGAATTTGTTGCACAGGGTCTGGCGGCTCCGTTGATCGCTGCCGCTTATCTGCTCGCGAGGCATACACACGCACCGAACCTTTATTTCGCATCTGCGATCGGTCAAAGCTTATGCCGTGAACCCGCTCCGTTGGGATTATTGTGGGTCGAGAAATTGTGGTTAGACAGATCGATGAAAGATATTGGATTTGTCAGCGGTGTAACGGATGTCCTGCCTACTATAAAACCGAAGGAGTTCTTTCGACCCGCTCAGGTAGACAGTCATGGCAACTTTAATAATATCGCATTCGGGAAGAATTATAGGAAACCTCGCCTGCGTCTTCCAGGTACCGGGGGCATCCCGGATGTGACAACATTTATAGATAATATCTACCTTTACGTGCCGCGCCACTCGAGGATTACGTTCGTTCGAGAGCTGGATTTCCTTTCCGGATTGGGTCATCACCCCGAACGAATACAGGGTGCAGGAGCACGTATGCTGACATCCGATCTTGGTGTGTTTGATTTCCATGAAGGAGAGATGCGGTTGATAAGCTACCATCCAGGAGTCGATATAAAACGAATCCAGGCACGGACCAGTTTCGAACTGAAAATCTCTCCAGGTGTACATGAGACTGTCCATCCCACTCAAGCCGAGTTAAAATTACTACGCGATCACATTGATCCGCTGGGGATCCGCCGATTAGAATCTCTAAGCGGTGCGTCGAGGCGGCAATTATTAACAGAAATCCTAGCTGAGGAAACAAGTCAACTGCATGATATCAACCAACAATAAGGTCAAAAACGCCCCTTTCTCAGCCAAATTCAGGCGTAGAAGAGTGCCATATCGTAATCTACTTCTATTCGGGTTTATTCTATGCTTAATGGCATTAAATTCAATCTATCCGCACGCCGCTGCTATTGCATCCCCACTCAATCAGGATGATGCCCCTGATATCAATCCTACTCCGACTCCGAGCTCAACAATTTCTCCAGAGGCTACCGCTGAACCAGCAGATGATGCAAGCTTGCTCTTACAAAGTTTGACCCCTGAAGAGCGGGTTGGACAGTTGTTCCTGATCACATTTATGGGATCGGAGGTGGGAACAGATTCTCCGATCTTTGACCTGATATCCAACTATCATATTGGTGGCGTGATATTACTTGCGAAAAATGATAATATCACAGTAGGTGATGGCTCTCCTGGCGGAACTGCTAGATCCGTGATTGGCCTCAATCGCCAGCTACAGATGAATAGCTGGCAGGCTTCTTTACAAGAGATTTTGGACCCTGACAGCGGTGAAACATATTCTCCGGCTTTTATCCCGTTAGTGATTGGGATTTCACAGGAAGGCGATGGATATAAATTCGACCAGATCATCAATGATCTCACCCAACTGCCAAATGAGATGGCGCTTGGAGCAACTTGGGAACCTGATCTCGCGCGAAAAGTGGGGACGATTGTTGGAGCCGAGCTATCTTCTTTGGGGGTAAACCTTCTATTAGGACCCTCCCTCGATATATTGGAAGTTTCTCACCTGGACGATGCCAATAATCTCGGGACCCGCTCTTTCGGTGGTGATCCCTATTGGGTTGGCGAATTGGGGAAAGCTTACATAGAAGGTGTACACCTTGGGAGTGACGGAAATATCGCAGTCATAGCAAAACATTTTCCTGGTCATGGGGGATCGGATCGTTTACCGGAAGAAGAAGTCGCAACCGTTCGCAAGACCCTGGATCAGTTGAAAAGTTTCGAACTTGCACCATTCTTCGAAGTCACTGGAAATGCACCGTCTCCAGAAGCAACTGCCGATGGTTTACTCACCTCCCATATACGATACCAAGGTTTCCAGGGTAACATACGAGCCACAACCAGACCCGTAAGCTTCGACCCACAGGCGCTCAGTTTACTGATGGAGCTTCCAGAATTTGCAGATTGGCGCGCAGATGATGGATTGTTGGTAAGTGATGACCTTGGAAGCCAGGCGATCCGCCGTTTTTATGACCTTACAAGCCAGCCCTTCGATATGCCGCGCAGGGTAGCATTAAACGCATTCTTAGCTGGAAATGACTTATTATATGTAACAGATTTTTCCTCCGGAGAGCTGGATTCGATTACGGCAACAAAACAAACTTTGGAGTTTTTCACTCAGAAATACCGCGAAGACGCAGCCTTTGCCCAACGTGTTGATGAATCTGTTTTGCGCATTCTGCGCATGAAATATCGTCTTTTCAATGAGTTTACACTTGCTGATGTCCTCGCCCCGGCTAGTGGTGAATCGGCTGTTGGCAATAATGAAGATGTATCATTCGAGGTCTCTTTCAAAGCATCGACACTTCTCAGCCCATTACAGGCAGACCTAGACGAAAACATCCCTGACCCACCAAACCAGAACGACAGAATTGTATTTATCAGTGATACACGCTCAGCATCTCAATGTTCTGAATGTCCTGAGCAGGATATCCTGGGAATCCGCACACTGGAAAATGTGGTTATCCACCGTTATGGACCAGAAGCGGGAGGGCAGGTCAGTCCCAGCAACCTGATATCTTATGAGCTAAGCGACCTGGAATTACTGCTAAGTTCAAATCGAGGCGATCTTCCAATCGAGCGAAGTTTACAGCGTGCGAATTGGATTGTTTTTTCTATGTTAGAAAACACCGATGAGAATGCTCCGTACGAAATATTGAGCCAATTCTTATCCGAACGACCTGACCTATTTCAGCAAAAGCGGATGATTGTTTTTGCCTTGAATGCTCCGTATTATTTGGATGCAACAAATATCTCAAAACTGACAGCTTACTATGGCTTATATAGTAAGATCAACCAGTTTATCGATGTAGCGGCATACCTGCTCTTCAAAGAACACATCGCTCCTGGCGCACCTCCCGTATCGGTACCTGGTATCGGTTATGACATCAACAAAGTTTTATTCCCCGATCCTGATCAGATCATATCACTCGAATTAGACATACCCGTCAATGAAGATCAAGAAGGGGCCGAAACACCCGAACCTACACCGACCCCTAACTTCAGGATTGGAGACGTGATCGCGGTGCGGACAGGCGTTATCGTAGACCACAATGGAAATCCCGTTCCAGACGATACACCGGTCGAATTTATAATGACAACTACAGGGGAAGTCGCTCCTGTCACCCAGGTTGAAACCACAGAAGGTGGTGTTGCACGAACGATATTTTCAGTTAATCAATCCGGTACAATTGAAATAACCGCCGAAAGTGGGAATGCCCTATCAGATGTTCTGCGGTTTGAGGTGCCTACGGCAGCGGAGGATGCTTCAGGGGATACAGGAACACAGGAAACACCACTTCCGGCTGAAGAGACTGATGATATACAGCCCACAGCAACGATTACACAGATACAAGCAACAGCAACAGAAGCCTCCGAAGGGGAGCAAACAGAGGTTTATCCACCCCCGGGCAGCAAAGATCCCTTCATTCTCGAGTGGGCGCTGGCTGTTCTATTTAGTGCTGGTTTTGGTTTCGTTTCTTACCGGCTGGCATCAATCAATGGTGGTATGTTGTGGGGAGCACGCACTGGATTTATGGTTTTGATTGGCGGAATGCTTGGATACAGCTACCTGATCATCAAACTGCCTGGCAGTCAAGAATTGATCAACCAATCAACTTTATTGGGCGTAATCCTGGCGACTTTTATCGGGGCTGCTACTGGATTATTGATTGTGCTTTCCTGGCGCCTGGTTTCTGAAATCAGACTGCGTCGAAAAATGACTGAACTTCAAAATACTCATTCTAACGATCTAGAAGAATGATCTTGAGCTAAAGTATCAGCGTCAGGATCAGGCTTAATAAAACCAATCCCACCGAAATCCAGAGTAAAAAACTATCAATCGATGTTGAAACTGCAAGATCGAGCAGCGATGGGATCGGGCGCGTCCTTCTTGAGCGGGATAATGGTTCTCTGCCACCAAGAAGTGCATCGCGAAATGTATCAATATTTTGCGGACGATCGTCTGGATGCAGGTTCATCGCCCATAATATCGCTTGTTCAGTGCGTGGACTGATACCAGGATTCAGTTGACGAGGAGGTTCAAGATCTTCTGGATTTAAGAAAAGTTCCCTGACCTCCAAAGGAGGTTCATTAGTCAATAAGTGATAGAAGGTTGCGCCGAATGCATAGATGTCGCTTCTAACGTCCGTATGACCAATATCTCCACCATATTGCTCCAGAGGAGTGTAGAGTGCTGTGCCCCTGCCCTGCAGAATCGTGATCGTAACTTCCTCTGAGGAAAGGATTTTTACCAATCCAAAATCAACAAGTTTTAATAACCCACTGGGTGTGATTTTCAGGTTACCGGGTTTTATATCCCGGTGCAGAATAGGCGGATCCTGACCGTGCAGATAACTCAACGCATCAGCAAGCTGTTCTGCCCAACCTAACACTTCCTCCTCAGGCAAGAATTCTCCTCGGTGGCGGGCTTCAACCATCAGGGTTCGCAGATCTTTCCCAGGAACAAAATCCATCACCAGGTAATCACGCGCACCGATCGAGAAGAAATCAGAAACTTTCGGTAGATTTGGATGATCTAATCGCGCAAGTACCGTTGCTTCTCGCAAGAATTGTTCACGAGACTGCTTGAGCGAATCCGCCGGCATTGTCTGGTCATGTTCTACTTCTTTGAGCGCGCAGAGCCTACCTTCAAGACGCTGGTCGTCCGCAAGATAAATGCTGCCCATACCGCCGTGACCGATAATTCGTTGGATACGGTAGCGTTTGCGTAGAATTTCACCGGATTTTCTAGGTTTTGGCATTATATTATGATATTATACCCATGTAAGCGAAGAAGAAGAAGATGCAGAAATTCAACGAAGAAACCGCTCTGTTAATAGGTCAAACTGGCCCACTTGATGGTGAAAGCTGGGAACTGCGGATCCCAATAATTGTCGGTCGAGATCCCGATTGTGATATCGTGATCCCAGATCGGCAGGTATCTCGCCATCATGCTCGTTTTACACCCAGTATCAAAGGAATCCTGGTAGAGGATCTGGGCAGTAAAAACGGTACCCATTGGAATGGTAAACCAATTTTCAAAGCCGTTATGCTTCAGGATGGAGATATTATTCAGATAGCTCTGGCTCAGCAGTTTGTATATCTCAGTTCTGATGCAACTGTTCCCCTAGAAATGTCAGATATCGAATTCCCTGTACTGCACCGCGCTACAGAAGATGTTCACTCCAATGATCCCATAGAGACAAAAGAAGGAAGATTGCTCCTAGACAAACGTTCCCGGAGGGTGTGGATTAAAATTGCAGATCATGAATCCTCGAATCCTGAAGAAGAAATAATATTCAAAGACGAAGAAATATCACCCGCATTAAGCGCTTTCCAATTTCAATTACTTCAACAGTTATTCGATCATCAGGGGCGTGTTGTGCCAAGAAGTGAGCTGGTCGCTGGAGTCTGGGGCAGAGAGCAGGCTGTTGATGTATCGGAACAGGCATTGGATGCATTAATCCGACGCTTGCGCGGCCGGATTGCCAGTGTTGATCCCACACATGAGTATATTATCACCGTTCGAGGGCATGGATTGCGGTTGGATAACCCTCCATTATCAGAAAAATAAATTACCACCAGCCATCAACGGCTCTTCATATAATTTTCAAATATTTCGTTCCATTGAATAACGTAGCGCCAAACGGTTTAATCTCTGCAATCTTCCTGCCAACGCTTCTTCTTCACCTGACTGCGATTGGGCAGAAATGTTAGCGTGCGAATTTAAGAAATCACCTGTGATCATGTCCCGG
>JAUXFR010000245.1 GCA_030622805.1 Anaerolineae bacterium
ACTCGCGAACCTGCCACACATACTCCTACACCGACAGAAATCTGGTTTCCCCCCCCCCCGACCTCCACAGTCCTCCCCACGCATACCTCCGCCCCGGTATTGACTCCAACTGTGACCATAGAGCTGCAATATGGCGCCCTGCTTTTTGAAGACGATTTCAGCGATCCAAACATGTGGACGTTGGGAAGAAATCCTGCAGGCAGTACAGCTCTTGGTAAAAATGAGCTTACAATCGCAATTCAAGAACCGCGTGGGTATCGCTACAGCCAGCGCCAGGTTGCCGAATTGACGGATTTTTACGCTGAGATTTCAGCCAGCCCGAGTATTTGCAGATCAGAGGACGAATATGGTATGCTCATCCGTCTGTCACCATCGTTCGATTTCTATCGCTTCTCACTCACCTGCAACGGGCAAACCAGAGTGGATAAATACTATAAAGGAACAGCATCGTCACCTCAGCCGCTGATCTACAGCAGTGAGGTACCGCCAGGAGCGCCGAGCACTTCACGATTGGCAGTCTGGGTCAGCGGAAAAGTTCTGCACTTTTACATCAACCAGGTTTACCAGTTCAGCATTCGAGACCCCAGCATAAGCGCAGGGACTATCGGTGTTTTCGCTCGGGCTTCCGGGGATGATCCGGTGACGGTAAACTATTCAGATCTAAAAGTATATCAGGTGACTAAATAACCATGTCGAAACGTCCGTTCAAGAACCGGCTGAATGATCTCGATCCCAAAAGCTGGTTGAAATTCCAGAAATCCTGGTTCTTACACAACCCTCCCCCCAGGCGCAAGGATGTGCTGCGTCATCCGGCGAAATTCCCGGAGACTTTAGTTCAGGAATTCATCGAGTTTTTTACTAAGCGCGGCCAGGTTGTGTTTGACCCGATGATTGGCACCGGGTCCACGCTGGTCGCCGCACTGCGTGCAGGTCGGAACAGCTACGGGATTGAATTGAACCCGGATTACGCAGACATCGCTCGCCAGGTGATTAGTGACGAACGCGCTGCACTGCAGATCTCTCAAGAGCAGTGTACCGCCACAGTGATCACAGGTGATGCAGCCAACATCGCCAACCTTATTCGTACGAACAATATCCCCAGCATCGATTACATGATCACCTCGCCACCTTACTGGAATATGCTGCATGCACGGGGCGCTCAAACTCAAAAAAGCAGGTCAGAAGATCCAGGGATGGACCAATTTTATTCTGAAGATGCCAAAGATCTGGGGAATATCGAAATTTATGAAGACTTCCTGGAGCAGCTTGTCGAGATCTATATTTCATTAAAACCCTACTTCGTACCGCGAGCGTATCTAACGATAATCGTGAAGAATATCAAGAAGGGCGGAAAAATATATCCGCTCGCCTGGGATCTGGCAAAACAGCTCAGCCGTTCTTACACGCTGAAAGATGAACGTATCTGGGTTCAGGACAATCAACGTCTGATGCCCTATGGTTTTGGAAACGCCTGGGTCAGCAATACTTTCCATCATTACTGTTTGCAGTTCAGAAATGAATAATTTGATCAATACCCTTTCTCCAGCGATAAAATCGGTTTACAATTAGATCGACAGCAGGCAAGTGTCCTAGAACACTTGCCCCAGATGGTTTCCATCTGGTTTATTATCCCACTCACTCACTTTTCTTAAGGAGGACTCCCATGTTTCATACCATTATCATTGCAGGTAACCTGGGTCGTGACCCAGAGATGCGTTACATACCAAGCGGTCAGGCGGTCACTAATTTTTCGGTTGCCACCAGTCGCAAATATACAGACAACAACGGACAGCAGGTAGATGAAACAATCTGGTTTCGTGTTGCTACCTGGGGAAAGTTGGCTGAGATCTGCAATCAATACCTGCGCAAAGGAAGCAAAGTCCTTGTAGAAGGCAGGTTGGTCCCTGACAAACAAACGGGCAATCCTCGAAATTACACACGTCAAGACGGTACATCTGGAGCATCGTATGAAATCAGCGCACAAACAGTGCGGTTCCTATCTACACGGGCAGATGATATGGCTGGTCAAGGCACCGGGGATTCCGTACCTGGCGCACCCGCCGATGACTCAGACGAAGAGATTCCCTTTTAATCAACAGCATCCAGACCATCGAAAGGTGACTGCATCATTCTCGCAGTCACCTTCGGTTCAGGAGGGATAATGTCCAAAGACACCCCTAAGAAAGAACCAATCAAGCTTCCAAAAATGCAGATCCCCGCAGACCTGGAAATAGAGTACGTCAACCTGGTCCGAATCGCTCATTCGCCATCGGAACTGGTATTCGATTTCGCTCATCTGCTGCCTGGCCCACTGCCTGCCAGAGTCAGTTCAAGGATTGTGATGACACCCTTGGCGGCGAAACTTTTCTCACGAGCATTGACAGAGAACTTACAGAAATTCGAGTCAACGTATGGCGAGATTAAAATTCCAGGCAACCGAGCCCTTGCCGACTATCTTTTCCGAAAATCTGGAGAGACCAAAGAACCGCCATCAGAGTAATTCTTATGCATCAATTAGAGGAAATCGCAGAACGAATACACAATTCTTTTGATATCAGAACTGCAGCCCGTGACCGTGCACTCTCGCAAACGCGTGCCCTCACTCGCAACTGCGCACATGCCATCAGAGCCACACATCGGGGCGATCAAGATAAAGCGAAAAAATCTCTTGAAGAAGCTCGAGATCTCGTCCATCAACTTCATACCGAACTGGCTGAATTCCCGGACCTGTACTACGCAGGATACACCCAGGACGCCCTGAAAGAGTACGCAGAAGCCAGCATTGTTTTTGCACTGCTAAACTATCACCAACTACCTCAACCAGAAGAACTCGAAATTGGAAACGCAATGTATCTGAAAGGTCTGGCGGAGACTGTTGGTGAATTGCGGCGTAGAGTCTTGGACATCTTGATCGATGGTCACTCGGATGAAGCCGAACAACTGCTGGATGATATGGATGAAATTTATGCCGTCCTGGTTACCATGGACTATCCAGACGCTGTAACAGGGGGACTCCGCAGATTAACAGACATTGTCCGTAGTATCATCGAAAGGACCAGAGGTGATTTGCTGATCAGCCTTCGCAACCATCAGCTTGAAAAAAGCCTTGCAGAGGTCGAAAGAAAATTAAACCGCCTAAATCCCTGATCAACCATCGAAATGCGTATCATCAATGCATCCGAACTGAATACCATGTTCGCCCAAGCCGCGGTATCATAAATTA
>JAUXFR010000079.1 GCA_030622805.1 Anaerolineae bacterium
CCAGGACGGTTGTGCGCAATATTCCATACCGATGATAGCCGCTATGTGCTCTATGCAGCCATCCAGAACCAGCCCCTGCAGAAGAAAAGAGTCCGAAAACTCGTAGCACGAGCTGGCGGCAACAAGCGTGTGCTGGACAAACGCGCTGGATCATTTAACTTCCCAGAGCTCGCGGTTGAATTTGACATCAACCAAGATTTCCCCGGAAGCAAGTCAACAACGGAGCAATGGTTTTTAGTGACGATGACATGGAATGAGTTCCCAGAAGGGACATTAAAACTGTATATCGATGGAGATCAGGTTGGTGAAATGCGCTACGACCAACGCTTCAACGATGATAGACCACTCCCGCATCAATTTTCTCTGGGGATGCGACCGTCCACATGGAAAGGGGAGATGGTCCGGGATGAAGATGGCGCAATGGTTGAATCGAGCCCGCATACGAGCATGTCCATCGCAGAAGGAGGGCTGGAAATCCAGGGCGTGCGGCTCTACCGTAGAACCTTGACACCCGATGAGATTCGGTGTCTGCTGAAAGTGGAACGTCAACAGAATAAGCAGGGGTGATACAACCCGTAGATCACATCGCATGACAGCCCGAGTGGTAATTTGCCGTTCAAATCCTATCGACCCCGATCCACGCGTAGAAAAAACCGCTCACACACTGAGTGACGCCGGATACCTGGTGAGCATCCTGGGCTGGGATCGGACAGGCGAGCTTCCCGTTAGGAAGCCCCTGGATCGTTCTGATAATTCCATTCAGGTCTACCGCTTACCGATCAAAGCCGAATTTGGACACGGAATAGCAAATCTGCCCAATCTACTGCGCTGGCAGTGGGGGTTGATGAAATGGTTGTCACAAAACCGCGCAGGCTACGACCTCATCCACGCCTGTGACTTTGACACAATCCTTCCCGCGTTGATTTGCAGGCTGCTGTGGGGAAAACCGGTGATTTACGACATATTCGATTTCTACGCCGACCATCTACGAGCGACTCCGGTAATTATTAAACGCCTGATCCGCTTGTTGGACCTGCGGGCAATCAGTTGGGCTGATGCCCTGATCCTGGCAGATGATTCACGCTACGCCCAGATAGAGGGCGCGAAGCCTAAACGTAGCGTTGTGATTTACAATTCACCTCGAAGGTGCAGCGTTCCACCAATTCCTGAGCGTTCCCCTCATCCCAATACTTCTTTAAACATTACATACATCGGATTGCTGCAAGTGGAGCGCGGATTGATCGAAATGCTGCAGGTGATGGAACGCCATCCGGATTGGTCGCTCGACCTGGCAGGGTTCGGCGGTGACGAAGCGGCGATTGTTCCAACAGCGGAGAGGATGCCCAATGTCACCTGGCACGGGCGCATATCCTACGACCGGGCGATGGACATCAGCCAGGCTGCCGATATACTCTTTGCCACCTACGACCCGGGCATCCCCAACCATCGCTATTCCAGCCCAAATAAAGTTTTTGAAGCAATGATGCTCGGAAAGCCAATCATCGTTGCACGGAACACGAACATGGACCGCATTGTCGAACAGGCAGAATGCGGTATCGTTGTCCCTTATGGAGATGTGTCTGCTTTAGATGGTGCTCTGGAGAGCTTACATACTGATCCCGAGCTACGCCAAAAACTGGGTGAAAACGGTCAGCGTGCTTACAAGTCAACCTACGGCTGGGACAGAATGCATGACAGATTGTTGACTTTGTATTCCGAAGTGATCACCAATCCGGTCTCAACATGACAAAAATCCTTCTCTCCGCCAACACAGACTGGTTCCTGTACAACTTCCGCTCCTCTCTTGCTAACTATCTGCGAGAGCGGGGATTTGAAGTTGTGCTGGTCTCACCACCAGGGACGTACGCTCCGAAATTTGAAGAAAAAGGTTTTCGCTGGGTCCCCTGGAATCTGGGACGCCAGACACTGCAGCCCTGGAGAGAACTGCCGTCATTCCGGCAGCTTGCTGACATTTACCGCAGAGAAGCTGCTGAACTTCTGCACCACCACACCATAAAACCCGTTCTCTACGGGTCGCTCATTGCGCGTATGACGGGAATCGATAATGTCGTGAATTCGATCACCGGTCGCGGATACGTGTATATAAGCAAAGAACCACGCGCCCGTTTCCTAAAACAGATCACATCTATTTTATATCGCCTGGCCTTGAACAACGATAATTTCGCATCGATCTTTGAAAACGATACGGACAGGCGCTATTTCATCGATCATAAATTTACACCAGAACAGCGCACCTGGCTGATTTCTGGGATTGGTGTTGATCCAGACCATTTCAAACCTGAACCCGAGCCTGCTGGGATCCCCACCGTCCTGTTCTCTGGACGAATGCTCTGGGATAAGGGAGTCGGTGTGCTGGTTGATGCCGCTCGCATTCTGCACAAGCAGATGCAGGTGAGGGTCGTCCTGACTGGTGAACCGGATCCTGGAAACCCGGCTTCGATCAGTAAGGAGCAGCTGCTGGAATGGCAGGAGCAGGGCATTATCGAATGGTGGGGTTGGCAGCCCGAGATGAACAATGTATACATTAAAAGCCACATCGTCACACTGCCCACGATGTACGGTGAAGGCGTACCAACTGTCCTGCTCGAAGCTGCCTCGTGCGGAAGAGCCACCGTCGCAACGGACATGCCCGGCTGCAGCGATATTACGATCCACGGAAAAACCGGTCTTATCGTTCCAGTTAATGACCCACTGGCGCTCGCCGAGGCTCTTCACACACTCATAAGGGATGAAAATCAGCGTGGTAGAATGGGACTCGCCGCAAGGCAGCTTGTATTAGACAAATTCACTTCCGAGCGCGTAAATGAGGCAACCCTGAACGTGTATAACAAGGTATTACAACATTCATTATCCCAACAGGGAGAGCATAATCCTTGAACACATTCATCACTTTCCGGGTGATTTTTGTCTCTGCGCTAATGGCATTGCTGATAGGTCCTCTGGCTTATTGGATTACCCAGAAACTGAATTGGACAGACGATCCAAAAGCAGCCCCCCATAAAAAACACAAGTCCCCGATGCCGGTGGCGGGGGGGCTTGTGCTGTTCACAGCAATCGTTATAGGAAGTCTCATATTTGACGTTTATCGATCACCACAGGTAATGGCGATTTTGCTGTCCTCGGCGATCATTTTTATATTCGGGCTGTGGGATGATCTAAAAAACATATCACCATTCCGCAAACTTTTCGGGCAGCTGCTGGCGACGGCTGTTTTGATCTATATGGGTGTGCATGTGCGTTTATTCCACGAAGTGTGGTTGAACTACATCATCACGATTGCATGGGTTGTCGGGATCACCAACGCATTCAACTTTGTAGACAGCATGGATGGTCTGGCTATCGGCCTGGCTGAAATTGCGGCTGCTTTTTTTATGCTGGTTACGATCGATTCAGGGCAGCTTGAGCTTTCCATGATAAGCACAATCCTGGTCGGTGTCTGCCTGGGAGCCTTTTTCTATAACGCTACTCCAGCAATCTTCTTTCTGGGTGACTCTGGAGCCCAATACCTGGGTTTTATCCTGGCTGCGCTGGGCATTGCGTACAATCCTTTGGGATTCGAACGGCTTGCATCATGGTATGTGCCGATATTGCTGGTCGGTGTACCGATCTTCGATATGAGCCTGGTTGTGTTCTCGCGCATGCGCCGAAAGAAACCAATTTATCAAGCCAATCTGGACCATACCTATCACCGGCTTCTTATTCTGGGTATGAAATCGAACAGAGCCGTATTGAGCATGCACATGGTCGCCATATTACTTGGCTGTCTCGCATTTATCGCGCTGCCTCTGCCCCCTTTGATCGCCAATGTCATCTTTGGGGCAGTCCTGTTGACCGGGGGGATCGGAATACTGTTGTTGGACATAAAATATGAAATTTGATTGGAGCCTGCGTGAAGAGATTCTCACTGTCACCCACCGCTGGCCTCTGGTAATTATCGTCTTCCTGATCGGATGCCTGATCGGATGGGGCATTTCCGCCATTTTGCCCTCACCGTATCGGGCGGAGACAACCTTATCCGTCGCCTACAATGCAGATGCGATCGCGCGCAACCCGGACGATTATAAAAATTGGCACATGAATCAGCTCAACGCGCTGGCAATTGCACCGGATGTATTACAGGAAACACTCAACCAGCTGCGGCAGATAGATACATATTGGGAGAGCGTTTCTGCAGAGGAATTTGGCGAGACAATCGGTGTTCACTGGCGTAATACAGGCATCTGGCGATTGACTGCCGAGAGCGACACCCAGGAACATGCCCTCCAGGCAGCGGACATCTGGACCGATACATTTTTCGAGACATATCATGCGGCATCATCAGCTGCCGCAGATGCAAATTTTTTAGAGGCAGAACTCTACAATCAAAGCAGATCTCTCAACCAGGCAAAAATGCGCCATGCCGAATTAACTGGCATCAAGGATGGCATAGAGACATGGCGCAACCAGGTATCCGCACTGCCGGAAGAACAACCGCTCGACGCGACCAACCGCTGGCAGCTCCTTTCGCTGGTCTCGCGCGCGGCCTGTTTCGACCCGGCATGGACTGCTCTGCTTGATCAGGCACCGCCAGCGGCAGCCCCCTTGAAAGACTATCTGTCCTGGCTGGATAAGGTGATCCCCGCACTGGAGACGGGCATTGAAGCACTGGAAATCCAGATCGTGACAATGGAATCCCAGCTTGTGGAGACCGATGAACACAAACAACAGGCTTTTCAGGAAAGCCGCGGCTTAAGCGCCAAGGTCTTCGTGGAAAGACACTCCGAATCACCACCCACCGTCACACGCGTACGAGAATCAAGCATCTCTGCCTCAATCGGCGGCGTTCTGGCTCTGCTGATTCTGCTCGTTATCTGGATGGCATCGATTACTAAGAAATCAATTCAACGTGAATAAACACAACTGGCTCACCCTAATTAAATATTTGCAAAAAATTGCCTGGGCTATGTTCCTTATTTTTTTACCGGTAACCAGCTTCCCATACTTCCCATCCACAATCGGAGGCAGCGTCCTTGTCCGTCCGCTTTCACTTTATCCCCTTCTGATCCTGCTTATCATCGCAACGCTACCCTATATTTTTACAAAACGTCTATCCCCAACCCTGATCTCGTTGGTGCCCTTTATCATCGTCGTATTAGGGAGCTCTTTGCTGGCATTGGGAGTGGGCTTACAGTCAACGTTGAACATACCGGTTGCTGAACGTACACTGAGAGCGCTGATCACCCTGGGAGTAGGAGTGGCTATTTTTATAACGGTGGCTGTGATACCCAGGAATCGCGAGGATTTGGACGCATCACTGCGCTGGATATACTTCGGATTCAGCGCCGCGCTTCTATGGGGCTCATTACAAGCCGTTTATGTGCTGCACTTCTCCAGGAAATATTACCGTACATTGAACCGGATACAGCAGTATATATCAACCCGGCGTTTGTTTACCATCCGTATCTCAGGGTTGACCTACGAACCGAACTGGTTTGCTGAGCAGATCACGTTCCTGTTATTGCCCTGGCTGCTGGCTTCGGTCATCACAGGTAAAACTGTGTTCCCATGGCGCCGGCACTGGTTGACCCTGGAATGGCTTCTCCTGGTGTGGTCGGTCGCTGTACTCCTTTTCACTTATTCAAGAGCCGGATTGATCATCCTGATCGTGCTTGCTGCCGCAAGCCTGCTGTTCCTGAGACCAGTCAACAGGCATCCGGGTAAAAAATCCTGGCTCAGCGGCTGGTCACGCCGGCTGCTCGAAGCCAGTGTTGCCATGGTCATGATGGGGACTGTGATTTTCTTCGCCGGTCGAAATAATGATTTCTTTTCCCGCATCTGGAACTATTGGCGGGAGAGGGAAAATACCAGTGTGACGGAGTACCTGGAATATCTCGCTTTTGGTGCTCGTTTATTCTATGGCGAAACGGCTCTCGAGATTTTCAACGACAACCCAATCATCGGCGTAGGAATTGGGAATTTCGCCTATTACTTTGACGAGTATTTACCCGACCGCCCCGTAGCGCCAACCCCCGAAGTACTGCGCCTGCTCACGCCCGAAGGCAATCGCAACCGCCTGGTAACACCAAAGATTTTTTACCTGCGAATTCTCGCCGAAACCGGGCTGGTTGGCATGGCAGCATTTGCCGCATTTCTGCTCGCCATTTTTGGGAATGCGCTCTTCATGTGGCTCTCACCGCCCAGTAATTCCGAAGCAAAGTTCTGGGGCACTGCGGGTATACTTGGATTCCTGGCCTTCATACTGGCTGCCTTCACGTTTGATTCCTTTGCCCTGCCGAACACCTGGGTGGTTTTTGGCATGATCACAGCGTCTTCCTGGGTCATTCACCGGTCTCGTAAAGGCGAGAGATCCATGGGAAATACACCCAAAACTAACCAGACCGGCAGTTCAATTCCAATTCTGCCCCAGCATATCGATCCATGAAAAATCGCACAGCAATGATTATTTCTGGGGCGCTGGTTGCTGCATGTGTGGTTGTGTTGGGCTGCGCCGCGCTGATTGGTGGCATAACTTTCCTGCAGCGCCAGATCGCTCCCCCTCCTGAGCCATCCGGAGCCATTGATCCACCATATCCCACATCAACCCCGGTTGTCCTTCGTCCACCAATTCCAACCGAAGAGACCAAATTCAAAGAGCCGGATGAATCCAGCTCTTCTGACACCCTGCACGCCCCAATAATCGATACACGTCCTGCAATCGAATATCCCGTAGCACCAGAGACACTGGAAACATTGCGAGACGCAAAAATCCCGATCAATGACCCAATCGACATCATCAAACGATTTGAAGGCAGGATCATTCCTTCGACTGCTGTGGATCAGGCACCTGTCCCATTATCTATCGGC